>NZ_JAEEGC010000004.1 GCF_019207025.1 Clostridium thailandense
TAAGATAATCAGAGCAGAAAGTAGACTTATTCGGAGAGATATGTTACCAGAACTGAAAGCACATATAAAAAATTTTTTATCAATCTTAGCGAAGTATTTTAGAAAATCTTAGAGCTCTTGATATGGTTAAAAGCCTAAATGGCTTTTAACGAGCGACTTATCAATGACAATTGATAAGTTGGTCTGTGCCTGAGGCACGAGTTTATCAAGAGTTCTTAGATTTTCAAAATACTGAGCTTTAGATTGATTAAAATTTTTTATAGTGCCGAAGTCTGGTAACATAGCTCGCAGAATAAGTCTACTTTCTGCCGTACTTACCTAAGTGCGACAGCCCCTTAGAACTTGCTTTTTTATAAATTGCCAATGTATCTTCAAGTCTTCGGATGACTTCTAATCTAATATTTTCTGGTTCTAGGCATTCACATTTATTACCAAAGTGAAGCAGAATGCTATACCAATAATCATCTTCTACAAATGGAAGGTAAGCTATAAATTTATTGTTTTTGAAAGGCTCAACATTTTCTTTGCCACAAAATTCTATCATTAAATCCTTTATTGATTCATCAATAAGAAGTTTAATTCTAATAATTTCTCTACCTGTCCATAGTGACTCTTGGATTGATTGATAATCAAACTCTCTTGAAGAAAATTTCTCATTAAGTAGTTCAAGTGATGACATATGGGATAGTCTAAAAATACTAAAATCTTCCCTAGTAGTGCAGTACCCATGAAGAAACCAATTTGAATTTTTAAAGAATAATTTATAGGGTTCGATTTTTTTTTGACTCTTGTTACCTACACGATCAAAATAATTAAAAGATATAAATTTATTTTCACGAATAGCAATTTTGATTTTTTGAACATATAGTTTTGTTGTTTTATTTTCAAACCAAGAGGTATGATCAATATCAATTTGATTTGATTTTGATTCAATATCTTTAATTTGTTCTACTGGAACTAGACCTTTCACTTTTGCAATTGTATTAATAATTTCTTCACTTGGAAGGAGTGAATGAACACTCCCGAGTCCTATTAATAATTCCGTGATATCTGAAATTGTAAAAATCTTTTTTTCTATCTTATATTCTTCCATAATACTAATACCGCCGTTAATACCAGGATAAGAAATAATCGGAATACCTGCTAAGTTTATTGTTTCTATATCTCTGTATATTGTTCGTGGTGTTACTTCAAACATCTCAGCAAGTTTTGTAGCACTGAGTTTTCTATGTTCAAGTAATACCATAATAATTGATATTAATCTGGCAATTTTCAATTATACCACCTCAAATAAGATATTTTTAATATCAATATAAAACCATGACATACTGTTGTCAAGGTTTTGTGTGTTATTATAAGCTTGACAAGATGATAATAAAAAATATTTAAATAGATGCTTATGCTTACCAAATTCAGCAGGCATCTACGAATAATAATCTTAGAAGGAGGAATAGATTAATTCAGTAGCCATAAACTCAAAGGTAATTTTTTTATATTAGTTTAATTAGATGATTGCAAAAATTCGCAAATTACTAACTTATATTTAAGCAAAAAAGGAGAAATGTTATACATGGAAATAAAAACAATTGCTCTTGAAGAGCATTATGCTACCCCTGATTTTATGAAAGGCCCTGGTAAGAAAGAAGGGGATATGGTTCTGGCTGCAAATGGGGCTGCGCAAGTAAAACCAAATTTAATTGATAAGTTATGTGATTTAGATAATATCAGAATCTCTGATATGGATACAGAAGGTGTTGATATACAAGTATTATCTCTAACTTCTCCTGGTACTGAACAGCTTGGTCCAGATGAAGCAATCGCACTATCACGTGAAACGAATGATTATCTTGCAGCAGCAATTAGAAAAAATCCTAAGCGATTTCTTGGACTTGCAACCTTACCAACCTCAGCGCCTGATGCTGCAGTCGATGAGCTGGAGCGTATGGTCTTGAAACACGGATTCAAAGGAGCAGTAATTAACGGACATGTCGGTGGACACTATCTAGACGATGAATTCTTTTGGCCAATACTTGAATGTGCAGAGAAACTTCGAGTTCCGATTTACTTGCATCCAACTCCACCACCACAATCAGTGATTGACACATATTATACAGGAAATTTTTCATCTCAGGTAACGACTGCTTTATCAGCTTTTGCTTGGGGATGGCATATTGAAACAGCTGTAAATGCGCTTCGCCTCATACTAAGCGGTGCATTGGATAGATATCCTAAACTTCAGATTGTAATTGGACATATGGGTGAAACTCTTCCGTTTATGATATCTAGGTTAGATCGCGGTTTACCAAAGGAAATGACAAAACTTAATCGATCCTTAAGTTCTTACCTCCGCGAGAACTTTTACTATACTTTTAGTGGCTTTAATTACACACAGACATTTCTTGACTTATTACTTCAGGTAGGTGTAGATAGAATTATGTTCTCAGCAGATTACCCATATGGATCAATGGCTGCAGCACGCACCTTCTTGGATCAGCTTCCAATAAGTCCAGCAGATAAAGAGCGTATCGCACATGGCAATGCAGAACATCTCCTTAGATTGTAATTTGTAAAACTGAAAAGAAAAAAGTGAATATTGATGTGTGTTTTATGTTCCCTCAGACTAAGTTTGGGGGATTTTTGTTTATGGGAGTTTTCACTTCTGGTTATATTTGATACTTTGGATTTAGTGTTTGAACTTGATTATAAATTATTTAGTTCTATATGGTCTGAAGAAGGCTCTAATTTCTTCAGCTAGAAGTTCAGGTTCTTCCATGGCAGTAAAATGTCCTCCGCTAAGCATTTTAGTAAAGCGGGTGATATTCAGATTGCGTTCAGCCCATTCTTTGGGTGGTAATAGTATATCAGCCGGGAAAAGAGCCATACCTGTTGGTACCTCTATACGCCCCATTGGTGGCAAAGAATGTATGTTTTCATAATATATACGCGCTGATGATCCTATGGAATTTGTAACCCAATAAATCATTATATTAGTTAGTAATTCATCCTCGCTAAATCTTTGCTGTAAATCACCACCACAATCGCTCCATGCACGAAATTTTTCAATAATCCAAGCAGCCAAACCCACTGGTGAGTCAGAAAGTCCATATGCAAGAGTTTGTGGCTTTGTCGATTGAATAGACATATAACCTCCCTCATTGGCAATCCATAAAGAGGCACTTTTCTTGTATTGCAATTCTTCTTCTGAAAGTCCTACATTATCCTGCGAAGTCATGAGATCTCTAATAATACCGATATCAGTTAGATGGATTCCAATTAGAAGCTCTGGATGGTTTAACGCCAGATATCTTGTAACACCGGAACCAACATCCCCGCCTGCTGCAGCAAATTTACTATAGCCAAGTTTTTCAGTCATTAGTTTTGTCCAAAGCTCAGAAACACGATAATTATTGACATCACTATGTTTAGGACGGCTAGAGAAGCCAAATCCGGGTAGTGAAGGGACAATTACGTCAAAAGAGTCTTCGAGATCGCCGCCGTGATTGGCAGGATCAGTAAGAAGGGGAATAATCTTTTGGTAGCGTATGTAACTATCAGGCCATCCATGAGTAAGAATAATTGGTATAGGACTAGGCCCATTACCACGCTCATGTACGAAGTGAATATCTATTCCATCCACGTTACAGCGAAACTGAGAAAAGCGGTTTAACTCAGTTTCTTGTGCACGCCAGTCAAATTGTTCCCGCCAATACGAAGCCAGCAATTGCAAATAATTTATATCAGTACCTCGTTTCCAAGTTGAGCCTTCTAACTGATCAGGCCAGCGGACATGTTCTAGCCTGTATTTTAAATCATCAAGTACTTCATCAGACACTTGGATATTGAAACGTTCAATAGACATAATGGTTCTCCTTTCAATAAGTTATAGCAAAATTTGTTAACCATAACTTTTCTTCAGTAATTATTAACAGTATATCATTTAAAAATTATGATACAATGTTATAAATGAAGCTTTAAACTATACTATTTGTTAATGGAGGAATATTTATGTCCCAGGTGGACCGTCATAAGAATAGAATTGTATATATTGAATTTATTGCAGATGAAAGTTTTAGTAATCTCCCATATAAAGAGAGATTCACTATAATTTTTGTTACAAGTGGAAGTATGAATTTACAGCTGAATGACTATCCTATAAAAGTTGTTGCTCCAAGTATTCTTTGTTTGTCTATGGAGGATACCATACAAGTTTCCGAAAAGCAAAATATATCTGCACAGAGCGATTCGCTTTGGGTGTGTAGAATAAAAAAGTATCTAATACAAATATTGGGATTGCTTGAAGAAATAAATCACCATATAGAGCAATCACCTGTTGGTTTAGTTTTGGAATACATGTATACAAATTATTCTGATAAAATAAGCTTAGAAGACTTAACAAGATGTGCTCATTTGAATCGTGTATCACTAAATAAAATGTTTCAGGATTTATGTGGATGTACAGCGATGGGATACTTGTTGTCATATCGTTTGAAAGTTGCAGAGAATCTTCTTACGCATACAGGTATGAGCTTGAACGAAATTGCACGTGCTGCTGGATTTGAGTATGATACGTACTTTATAAAACAATTTACTGTCAAAAGGGGCATGACTCCAACGGAATTTCGAAATACCTCCCGTGAGTTTGCATATTGCCAATAAAAATCAAAGTATCTGAGGTACAATCACCATTGAAGTATTCATTTTATACTGTCAAGCAGATTTATTTAATAGGGTCAGGAATATAATATATTTTAAAATCATATCTTATTTTTTATAAAAAATATAATTGAGAAAGAGGTATAAAGCATGATAAAACCAATTGTAAAAGATATATTGTTTTTAGGGCAAAAATCAAAAGAGGCAACTAAAAATGATATAGTAGTAATTGATGACTTAATAGATACATTAAGAGCAAACTTAGAACATTGTGTTGGATTGGCGGGTAATATGATTGGAGTAAAAAAGCGTATATTGGTATTTACTGTAGGCAACCTTATTGTGCCTATGATAAATCCAGTTATATTAAAGAAAGAAAAGCTTTATGAAACAAAAGAGAGTTGTTTATCTTTAATTGGCTTTAGAAAAACAAAGAGATATGAAATGATAGAGGTGGAATATCTTGATAGAGATTTTAAGAAGCAAAAGCAAGTGTTTACTGGATTTACAGCACAAATAATTCAACATGAAATGGATCATTTTGAAGGTATAATAATCTAGATACGTACCATTTGAACATCAATCAGGACTAACCTTTGTGAGTCCAGCAGTAAATAAAGGAATCTATGAAAAATTCCTATACGATGATCTAAAACAAAAGGGCATTTCAATAAAATTTGTAATTGCGGACATAGATGAAATTGAAAACCATGCTGCAAAAGGCATCAACGATGAAAATCTGCGATTTTTCCTTGGAAAAGAGGCCTTGAAAATAGGAGAGTACCTGTTAGAAGCAGGAGAAACAAAAGCTGATGTGATTTTTGACATAAAAGGAAGTTTGTGGTATTCGCTTAGAAGTGAGAAACTTATACTGGCTTTCTACTAAATAAGAACAAGAAAAAGAATATGATATGATAGGTAAAATAGATTTAGAGTTAAATCTAAAATTGTTTTGCGCCCCCTCTATAAAAACAACCCTCTTAAACCTAAAGGGGGTCTTGGGGGGGGCTAATCTCAATATTTCTGCGATTTAGTAGCATTATAAGTAGTTTAATAATTTAAATTTGTTACATATAATGCTTTTTTAAATCTGGGTAGAGGGAAAATTTCTTGCGCAAATTAATAAGATTTTTGCCAAAACTTTCTTCTAATAGTTCTCTATGTTCTTTCATGATTTCCAGTATATACAAATCATGAATTATAACTTCTGTAATAGGCATGACCAATCCCTGATGCATTGTCCACGCTGCTCTACTATCCTTGTCAAGTGATACAATACCTGCTACAACTTCTGAATTATCAGCACTAAATACAATCCAACGGCCACCGTACTCATCTGTAATTTCACTGTTCATATCATGTAAGTAAATATTGCCAAAATCAGATTCTATTTCTCCATAAGCAATAATAGTAATTAAGACACCTTTATCTGCAGCTTTTCTTAGTTCGGATTCAAACTCTTTAAACTCTTCTTTCCAAACTTCTATAAGGATTCTGTGTTTTGCTAAAAGTATACATTCCTTTACTTTATCCAATATTTCATTGCGACCGGTAATATTCCAGATATTCTCACGGTTCTTTGCAGAATTACTAAAATTTTTTAAAGATTCTTCTGCAAGTTGAAAATTTTCCTCAGCTTTTATTCGACGAGTTCTAATTAGTTCTTTTGCTGGAATAGGCGTATACTGTTGTGTGTTTCCGGGGCTAACCAGAATATCTCCACGTGTAACAAGGCTGTCTAAAACTTCATATATTTTCGAACGCGGTACACCAGAATTTTTTGCTACTGCATAGCCTGTAAGCGGAGATTCTTCTAATAAGGCAAGATATGCCTTAGCTTCATATTCTGTAAAATTCAGATTTTTTAATATTTCTAAAATATTTTCTTTCATAAATCCTCCAACGATAATTAGTTGCTACTTTAGTAACTAATATTATAGCTAAATCTCTTGACATATGCAAGCAAAGCTGATAATATTCTAATTATAGTAGATACAATAGTAGTCACTAATTTAAAAAATATTATTTGAGGCTCTATTCGGAAAGGAGAAAATTGAATGTATAACGAAAATAATGAATTCTTGACGGTTTTAGATGAAATTCCAACACGCTGTACTATTATAATGGACAGTGCTTTATCGGGTGGCTTACTTGCTAATGCAATTGCTGTTATTTCCCTCACAGCAGGTAAACGTCATCCTGTACTTCTTGGAGCAGATCTTGTGGATGCATCTGGTGAAACACATCCAGGACTCATTCCAACAGGTATACCAATGCTTTGCACCGATGGGGACAGTCTAAAAGAATTGAGAATTAAGGCAAAAGAAAAAGGCTGTGATGTGGTTGATTTTAGTGTAGAGGGTCAAAAAACAAAGAACTACCAGGAATATTTAGAGGTGACTTGCAGCATTCCTGCAGAACAAATGCAATATCTCGGCATTGCATTGATTGGTTCCAGGAATGTTATCAATAAATTAACAAAAAATTGTGAAATGATTAAATAGGGGGATATGCTTCAGTATCTAAGGAGTTAGAAGATAAAATAACCTCAAAGGGCATTAAAGTTACGCGACTTCAAGGGGAGGACAGATATGAACAGCTTAGCAGCAGAAAGTTGACTGTAGAAAGTCATATGTCCTATTATAATATTAGATTTTGTGCTAATATGTTGTTTGTATATTTATTTGTGGAGGGATAAAAAACAAATGAAAAAGCTTTTTCTTGATTTTGATTGTACTATCGCTGATTCAGTAAAAACATATTGTAATGTATACAATTCTATTTATAAAGATCAAGATGGATTCAAAGTGGCTGATCACAATAAAGTTAACAGGTATGATTTAAAGGATCAATGTCATTTGGTAGACCATCAAGAGACTATTTTTTCAAACGAAGAATTTTTTAAACATCTTGAATTCATGCCTGATGCTTTAAATGTGATTGAAAGGCTTGGAAGTAAATATGAATTGATAATCTGCTCTATAGGAACTTTAGATAACATTTCATATAAAGCTAAATGGATTAAAAATAATCTGTCTTGCATAAAGAATGTTATTTTAATTACTGCCGCTGTGGGCACTAATGGTATAAAAACGGACAAGAGTAGTATTAATATGAAAGAATCAATATTTATTGATGATCATTCAGATAATCTTTTAAGCACTAATGCTGAACATAAAATATGTTTTGGCAAGAAATATGCTTGGAATAAGAGTTGGACAGGACAAAGGTGTTTCAGCTGGAAAGAAGTTGAAAAGTTATTGCTATAATTCTGCAAAAGCATTTTATTTAAAGAGGTAATTACTAAAAAGTAACTACCTCTTTTATTTTGAATAAGTATAATATACCAAGTCAACTTTTTCTTGGATTATATCTGAGATTTCAAATTCAGTTAAAAGTATTTGTATCATATTTGTATCGTATTTGTAAAATCTATGTATCAAAGCTTTATTTAAGTATGATGTAAGTTATAATAAGGTGAAAAGGAGGGTGAAATATGGCTCAAAGAAGAATCTTAATTATTGAGGATGAAGAGTCTATATCGGATTTGATTTCATTTTATCTTGAAAAAGAAGGCTTTATTACTAAAGTATCTAATAGTGGTCAGAGCGGTATTGATCTTGTAGAGAAATTCAATCCGGATTTAATATTGCTCGATTTAATGCTTCCTGATATAAATGGTTTTGATGTATGCAAAAAAATATCAGGCAAATATAGTATTCCTATTATTATGCTTACAGCTAAATCTGACACCATAGACAAAATATTAGGTATGGAGCTTGGAGCGGATGACTATATAACAAAGCCTTTTGATATAAGAGAAGTAATTGTTAGAATAAAGACTATTTTTAGAAGGATAGAGCTAACATCAGATGCTGCTTGCGATAGTGATTCAAAGGTAATAAAATTGGATAACGGCACTGAAATATATGAAGAAAAACATGAAGTATTAAAAAATAATGAGAAGATAGAACTTACCAATAGGGAATATGAGTTATTGTTATTCTTGGCGAAAAACAAAGGTAGGGTAATTTCCAGGCAAGAACTTCTAGATAAGGTATGGGGATATGATTATATGGGAGACAGCAGAACAGTAGATATTCATGTCCAAAGGATAAGAAAAAAATTAGATGAAACCAAAGGGGAATCTCTTATTGAGACTGTCTTTGGAGTTGGATATAAACTTTTAGGATAAGGAAACAGTTATGAAGAATTCAATACAATCAAAAATCTTAATTTCATTTTCAATTATTATATATATTGGTCTTTCTGCACTACTTGTTGTTTCTTATAAGCTTACAGAACAAAATAATAATAATATAATTTATTCAGATATGGTTGAAGCTAAAAAAAACATGGATCAGTATTTAAAACAATATTTTTTAATTAATAATATTGTTTTAAATGAGGCCTCTCTCATAACAAATGCTGATGATATATCGAGGCAATTAAGTTCATCTTTTGAGGATAATGTAGATATTTATAATTTAAATGGAAATAAAATATCACATAACCTAGAACAAAATACTGCAGAGGATAAAAAAGAGGATTTAGCAAATGCAATGAAAGGCAAAATCAGCTATGCTACAACTTTTTACGGAAACAAAACTAAGATCAGTCTATCCTATCCTATAGAGGTAAACTCAAATTATATTGGAATTTTAAGATACACAAAAGATTATACACAGCTTTTTAATAATAGTAAAAGGTTCAGGGATGTTATAAGCATTTTTGCTATAGTTATTTTTAGCTTAGTATTCATAGTAGCCTCAATACTGTCAAGACAAATTACAAAGCCTATTAAAAGGCTTGAGGAGACTTCAGAAGAGGTGGCAAGTGGTAATTTTGATATTAGTATAGATGTAAATTCAGACGACGAAATAGGCGATTTGGCAAAAAGATTTGAAATGATGATAAAGAAAATAAAAGAGCAGATAAAAATAATTGAGGAAGATAGAGATATGCTAAAGGAGTCTGAGGCTCAGAATAAAATCTTCTTTGATAATGTAACGCACGAACTCAAGACCCCGATCACTGTAATTATGGGATATGCTCAAGCTATACAAGAAAATGATATCACTGATAAGAAATTATTTGATAAGTCCATTTCTTATATTTTTAATGAAAGTAAGAGGCTTAACAATATGGTGGTGGAGCTTCTGGAGCTTTCGAAAACTTCTTCAATGAATTTTACTTATAACTTTGAAAAAGTAGATATTGGTGAGCTTGTAAAAATGACTTCCGATGAAATGAATATTAAAGGAAAAAAATATAACATTGATATATGCTGCAATGCAATGGAAGGTCTTTACTTAAAAGGTGATAGAGATAGATTAAAGGAAGTTATAATCAACCTCATTGATAACTCGATAAAATATGGAAGTGTAAATTCTAAAATAGAGGTAAGCGTATATAAAGAGAATAATACTATTTTTATAAAGGTTAAAGATGAAGGAGAAGGAATTTTAGAGGAAAATATAAAGAAGCTCTTTGATCCTTTTTATAGAGCATCGAAAAAGGTTTCCAGAGAGTTAGGAAGTGCGGGACTTGGACTTACTATAGTAAAAAATATTGTTGAAAAACATGGAGGGAGCATTAAAATTAAGAGCAAGATAAACGAAGGAACGGAAGTAATTATCAGTTTTGAGGAGAACTATCTATGTTAAAGTTCAAGGATTTTAAAAAGTTTTTTACATTACTTGTAGCTTTATGTATTTTTATATCTGGCTTTTATATATTAGGGTATATTTGCCTAAAGAATAATAATACAGGTAATACAGTGATAATAGAAAAAGAAGTATTTGAGGATTCGAATTTAAAGAAGAGAGTGAAGGACTTTATAATAAGCCATGTTGAACAAATAAAAGTTTCTGATATTTATTATAACAAGTATGATTATATAGATAACCATTTAATAGAGGCTATGGTGTATAATCCCAAAACAGAAATGCCTGTATTAGGTATTTTCGATAAAAATAATAATGAGATTTCTTATTTGAACAAGGATTCAAGTCTTTCTTATATGGGGAAGATGAATGCTAGCTATCCTCAGCAGAAAATCCTGATGAACCTATATAGTAATACTAAAAGCAACTATGATGAATTTCATCAGGATATATCTCCTGATGGAAAGAAGATATTAGAAATATTTTCAGTTAGTGATTATTCTATTGGAAGCAAACTATATGATATTGATCTCCAAAAGGAAACAGCATCTTATAATGAAGCTTTTCCTGTGTGCTGGCTTCCTGACAGCAGTGGGTTTGTGGGGATGGATGATTACTTATTTATACAAAGTGTAAGAAGTGTAGAAAGAAAAAACTTACTAAAGACAGATGAAATTATAGGTAAGCTTTCTTTGAAGGAAGCGGAAAAGGAAGGCTTTGCTTTGCAAAATTTGATAAGTGGCATTGACCTTAAGGTGTCCAAAGATGGCCAGCAGGCATATATTTCTTATCAAAATACGGATAACAATGGTTTAACTACTCTATTCATTGTAAATCTGAAAGATGGAACTTTTACAAAAAATACTGTACAAGGGATCATTAACAATATGATGCCGCTATATCCGGATGTTCTGCTCATACAGGGCAAAATGAATGGGAAAACGGGAGGCTTTTTATATAATATTAAGAAAAATAACTTTAAAAATATTATCGATGAAAAAGCATTAAGTTTTCAGGTATCTCCTGATGGAGAAAAAATAGCTTATACCCTGCAGAACGGAAATGCATGTGATGTACATGTAGCTTATATAAATTCTGATAATATTAGTAATGATGAAGTGATTTATACGGATCGTAATAATATATCTACAGTAAGGTGGACGCGAGACAGCAGAAGGCTATCCTGTATAGTTAATGGTGTAATATATGAATTTTCCTTCAAAAATATGTGATACAGTAACAGGTAATAAAAAATTATACATTTTGTTTACAAGATCGAGATAACTTATGATTAATTTTGAAATATTTGAAGTTTATAATAAAAGTATAGAATAAATCTTAGCTTTTGGTCAAACAAAGTTAAAGAAAGATATCTTACATGTAAGAATTATATAAGGAAAATTAAGTTAAGATTATTCTAATAATAATATGAATATGAAGGAGACTATTATCATGAAAAGAACTATAATAGGAGCCGCTGTTATTGCGGTAATGGTTACTTCGATTACAACCTATGCAGCAACCAATTTTCAACAAGGAAATGCTTCAAATCAAGGTACACAGAACTTAGTAGCAGCAGGTACGAAACAGCAGGTAGCAGCTAAAGCTAATCAAGAAGAAGGAAGCATAGAATATTCAAAAATGACATATAGTACGGATAATGGTAGTTCAAAATCTATTACTGAAACCTGGTTAAATACAAAGACTCTTGATCTAAGAGAGGATATAAATAATTTTGGAGTTGCTGAAAGTGCAGACAAAGTTAAAAAAACTGGTGATCCGAAAAAAGATGAGAAAATTGCGGCAGCTATGAAGAATAGTCCCAAATATACAAGTACTTATAAAGAAGACATGGGAAAACATATTGTAAATATAATAAGAGATGATAAAGGTAATGCAGTAAATGGTAATGAATATGATGTAGCACAAGAAAATGCAAAGTCTGATGTACAAGACATACAGAAAAACCGAACTTTCGCAGCTATCAAAGCATCATATGCTGATCCATCAGTTTGGAAGGATGCAGGTACAGAGATCACATCAGATGGTAAAAAATTAAAGAAGGTACAATCCGGTGACATGAATGGAGAAGAAATGCATCTTCTTTATCTTAATGAAGATGGGCTTCCAGTTAAATCAGAAGTATATGTAAATGGAAAACTTTTTGGAGTAGCTACTACAGAGTACAAGAGTCTTCAAGATGATGGAAAGATTTTTGATACAAGTGGAGTAAAATTGCAGAAGCTTGAAATAAAATAGGGTAAATAATAGTGAGTATAATGAATTATGAACTGTTAAGTGATAATTATTCTATAATATTTATTAAGGGAAGTCTAAAAATGGCTTCCCTAAAAAATGCTTAAATATCAAAACTAATCTTATTAATATATCTTTTGTTTAAGCTTTTCTGCGGTAGAAGGCGAGGCAGTAAAAATCGATAATTTCAAATCAGGATAGTTTGATAGTTGAAGATTCACATGTTCAAACTCCAATTCTCCAATTCGAGAGTCATTCAATAACTTGTGACAATCATTAATAGTCTTAACTTCATGACGAGGCCACCATAAATTGAAGAATTCACTTTCTTGCCTAAATTTTTCAACCATTGCTGTTAACTTCTCATCTTGAGGATGCCGAGCGCAATCTGCCCTAAATGCCGCAATCATGCCTTTAGCTCGTTCTTCCCAATCTGCTTCAATTTCTTTTATATATGGATTAATTATAAAATGGTGTAATATATTTGTTTTTGGATTTATGCTTTCGGAATAGGGAGGGAATTGAAATAAAAATTCTGCTGCACGATTCCATAATAGTAAATCCCAGTATTTATCCATTATATATGCAGGATGAGGTTCCAGTGCGAAAACAGTTCTTTCTAATCCCGTACTAATTTCTTTATAAATTTTGGATTCTTCTATTTCATCTGACTTAGATAATAAAAAAAGATATTGGCGTTCATCATCAGATAATCTTAGCGCATCAGCCAAACTTTTCAATACTTGATGAGAAGGGTTTACGCTTTTTCCTTGTTCTATAGATGTATACCAAGAAACGCCGATATTTGCAAGCTGAGCGACTTCTTCGCGGCGAAGTCCAGGTGTGCGGCGGCGTCCATGTGAAGGCAATCCAACTTGTTCTGGTGTAAGGCGTTCTCTAGTTGCACGCAAAAATTCACCAAGTGACTGTTGTAATGTAATGTCTTTCATTTTTTTCCTCCTAATATATCCTACTACTCTCAATCGTATGATAACCACAATATGGTTGGACTATTTTAACTCTGATATATTAGAATATATCATAAAAATAAATGGCAAACAAAACTATTTGGATTGGAGTGAATTAATTATGGTATATTTAGGTGAAAACATTCCGAAATTAGGTTTCGGGTTTATGCGTCTTCCTATGATAGGTGAAGAAATTGATATTGAACAGACAAAGGAAATGGTTGATTTGTTTATATCTAAAGGATTTAGTTATTTTGATTCCTCATGGGGCTATAACGGTGGTAAATCAGAAGAAGCAATGAAAGCTGCAATCGTTGATCGTTATCCCCGTGAAAGCTTTCAAATTGCAACCAAATGCCCTGCTTGGATTGTTAAAACCGCAGAGGAGGCCAAGAATATGATCTGGACTTCACTGAAGCGCACCGGCTTGGAATATATAGATTTTTACTTGCTTCATAACTTGGGAGGAAGCCGTACAAAAGTATTTGATGACTTCGGTATGTGGGATTATCTTAAGGAGTTAAAGGAAAAAGGAATTGTACGACATATAGGTTTTTCAATCCATGACAATGCGGAGGCGTTGGATAAAGTTTTGACGGAGCACCCAGAGACGGAATTTGTTCAATTCCAGTTGAATTACGACGACTGGGAAAGTCCTACTATTCAGGCTCGAAAATGCTATGAAGTGGCACTGA
Source organism: Clostridium thailandense (assembly GCF_019207025.1). Lineage (GTDB taxonomy): Bacteria > Bacillota > Clostridia > Clostridiales > Clostridiaceae > Clostridium_AM > Clostridium_AM thailandense. The sequence continues at coordinate 14,239 of NZ_JAEEGC010000004.1, forward strand.
AGCATCACAAACCCATCGTCGTAATGGAACCGGTAAAGGGTGGACTCTTGGCCAATCCTGTAAGTGGTGTCAGGAAAATATTCGAGGATGCAAATACTGATGTTTCCTTAGCTTCTTGGGCAATACGGTATGCGGCATCGCTGGATAATATCATTACAGTTCTGAGTGGTATGTCTACGCTTGATCAGGTTAGTGATAACGTTTCTTACATGGACAATTTTAAGCCATTGAGTCAAGAAGAGCGTGCTGTTATAGAAAAGGCTAGGAAAGTGCTGGGCGAAATTCCGAACATTCCGTGTACGGCCTGCGAATACTGTATTAAGGGCTGTCCGCAAAATATACGTATTCCACATATTTTCGCTGCATATAACCGAAAGATGACTTATAATGATGTAAAAGGTGCGAAGCTTAACTACTCGCTTGAAACCATGACAAGCGGTAAAGCCTCAGATTGCATTGCCTGTGGAAACTGCGAGAGGGTATGTCCTCAGCATATTAATATTATTGAGAACTTAAAAACTATAGCTGAAGAATTGGAAAAATAATATATATGAAGAAAAAAGTCGAGCCATTCCAAATAAAAAGGGTGTATACTTTTTAACCCAAAATCTTCTGCCATACCTTGCCGACAATGGTAGAATTATTAATTTTTCTTCCGGTCTGGCACGTTTTACTACACCTGGATGGAGTGCCTATGCGTCAATGAAAGGCGCAGTTGAAGTTATGACAAGATATATGGCAAAAGAACTTTGTAGCGATGAAATGGGGTGGATTACTGGAGAAAGAATTGAGGCTTCTGGCGGTATGCTATTGTAATTAACAAGTTATTATCATAGAAATTAATCTTTTTTGCTAAAATGGGGGCTGTTGCACTATAAAAATTATGCGAAGCAATAATTTTTATGAGAGGACAATAGACAGAGGACAGTGAAGGTTGCTTTTCTTCCGCTGACGCTACAGAAAATCCTCCTTAACTGTCCTCTGTCTATTGTCCTCTGTCCTCTAAAAAAATGATATTAGTAAGTTAGCTATTAGAATCTATAATTTCTTTTAAAGTTATATTTTCATTTTTAAACCGAGCATCAGGATTTTTTTCCTTTTTTAGTTTTATTGCTTTCTGCGGACATAGATTAATGCAGGCAAGGCAATACTCACAAGTATCCCCATATGTGGGCTTACTATTTTTAAGCTCTTTGTTTATAGAAAGGTTATTTCGAGGACAGACCTTGACACAGGTTCCACAACTAGTACATTTATCGTTAATTGAAAAGTTTTCTACCGAATTAAAGTTAGGAATTATCTTTAATAGACCCTGAAGTCCATTGGTCATAAAGGAATCTAGTAATGAGCCTTTATGAATATACTTTTTATTTTCAGAAACATCTATCAATAAACGATTCAAGTTTTCTTCTATATTTTTTTGTTTTAATTTCTGCTGTTCAATATCAAATACTGGTAAGTAATTGTCAATCATAAGTAAACTGTTTGCATAGTGTATAGTTATGTTATTCTTTTTCGCATATTCTGTAAACCATCCAACACCGTTTGCTATCGTATTTCCATATGTTAAGATAGCAAAGATATAAGGACTTTTTAAGGTTACCTTCTCCATAAATTCACGGACAATGCCTGGAGCAGCAAATCCATAGCAAGGGAATATGATACCTATTTTTTCGTCTTCATAACTGAGCTCATTAGTATTTAAAACCTTTGGTATGGAGTAAAGTTCACCTCCAAATCTTTTAGCAACATATAGACTATTTCCAGTAGCAGTAAAATAAAATATTTTCATAATGAACCTCCTTGATAATTAATTAGATTTAAAGTTTTATATTTCGAAAACTATCGAATTGTTGGATGAAAATTTAATAACATAATTATTATTTATTATAATTTAAACAACTTGCTGACTTCTTTGGCCAATTCCTGATTTGCTCTGCAAATTAGAAATTTACCTTTTTTTTCAGTAGTTATTAAACCAGCATTTGCTAGTTCCTTAATATGATGAGAGATAGTAGGTGCACCTATATTTAGGGAATGGATAATATCAGTAATAAAGCATTCGTTATTATTACAATAACCATCATCAGAAGCCTCTACTATTTTTAAGTATAATTCTAATCTGTTTTCATTAGATAGTGCCTTAAATATTTTTGCCATTTTTTGAGTATCCATAAGCAATCTCCAATTTCATGATATCAAATTTTGATAACTATCGAATTGATATTAACAAATAAATCGACTACTGTCAATATGCATTTAAATGAAAGGACTGGAGCAGAATAGTTTTGGACAAAAATATAGGAAATTATCACATGGTTATTTCTTAGCTTACAAGTTCATAATAAACAAGAATAGAATATTACACCATATGTTCATGCCTTCAGTCTATGGAAAGATACTAAAAGCAAAAAAGAATATAAAGCTGCACAGTATGTTGATAAACAAGTTATAAATGATATTTTTAACTGGATTCTTTGAAAAAAGAAGTATAGTTATTATGAATAACGGAGAGGTGATCAATTCATGATAGAGCTTAAGAATGTTAAGAAAAGCTATGAAAAAAATGTGGCTCTAAATCAAGTCAGTTTTACTATTAATGATGGAATTTGTTTTGGACTAATTGGACCAAATGGTGCCGGGAAATCAACACTAATGAAAGTTATAGCTGGGATAACCAGAAAATATGAAGGCAAAATCTTTTTTAATGGAAAATCAATTGAGAAAAGCCGAAATGAGGTGAAAAAGTCTATAGGCTATGTGCCTCAAGATCTTGTTCTCGAAAATACTTTGACGGCAAGAGATAACCTTGAGTTTTTTGGTGGTGTTTACGGAATACAAAGGAATGAGATAAAGGAAAAAGTTAATAAGACTTTGCAGGATATAGGCTTAGAGGACAGAGGGGATGAAGCTGTTAAAAATTACTCTGGCGGTATGAAGAGAAGGTTAAATATAGGCTGTGCTCTTATGCACAATCCACAGCTTGTAATTATGGATGAGCCAACAGTGGGTATTGACCCTCAATCCCGTAATTATATTTACTCTATAATCAAGAGATTAAAAAGCGAAGGGAAAACCGTAATTTATTCAAGCCATTACATGGAAGAAGTACAAAATTTATGCGAAGAAATGGTACTCATTGATCATGGTAATATTTTAGAAAGTGGAAGCGTCAATAAAATTATAGATAAACATTCAAAGCCTTCAATTTACATAGCAGGAGAAGATATTAAGTCAGAAGAGCTGCAGCAGTTTGGAAAAGTTAAAAAACTTGAAAATGGATATCAGATACTAAGTGAAGATGTATTAATGACAATAAAAAGCATAAGTAAATATTTACTTTCAAATAATAAACATGTAAGTCAGCTGGAGATTTACCGCATGAATCTGGAAGATATTTTCTTTATGCTAACAGGCAAAAATCTAAGAGATAAGTAGTAAGTCTAAGCAATTAGGGGTCTTTATGATAGCTAGATTGTAGTAATGGTTAAGATCAGGCTATATGCTATGACAAATTAAGTGAGGTGGAAGTATGTTTTCATTAATAATAAAGGAGTTTAAATTGAGAATAAAAGAAAGAAGAACTTACATGCTTATGTTTATAATGCCAATGGTTTTCATTTTATTGATTGGCAGTGTAAGCAGTACAAAGAATATAGCATTTAATATTCATTATACAGATTTGGATCAGACTCAAATGTCAAAGCAGCTTATTAGCTCATTTGGGAATTCTAAAGGGTTCAGGATGATAAATGAAAGTGATGTGCAGAGTGCCATTAACTATGTTGAAAATAATAAATACCCGATTTACTTTATAATTCCAAAGGGATTTCAAAAAGAAACTCAAGCTGGAAAGCAGCCTCAGATAGATGTACATTTTGATCCATCTTCGGATATAAGCAAAGCATTCTTATCAGCCCTGGAGGGTACAGCACAAAGTATAGAGCAACAGCAGATAAAGCAATATATTAAGGCAAAGGCTGGAAATAGTGCTGATAAAATTCTCACGCCACCTTTTTCAGTGAAGAGAAATGAGATAGCTTCTTCACAAAGCATGGGAATTGCTCAGGTACTTCCTGGTTATACAGTAATGTTTGCATTTTTTATAATAACAATAATGGCCCAGTCGTTCTTTAGAGATAAAGAATCCGGTATGCTTGCTAGGCTTATGGCCACACCTATCGAAAAATATGGATATATGATTGGAATGTGGATACCTAATTTTATAGTTGTTTTAATTCAAGTTACGGCATTATATACCTTCGGACATTTATATTTTAAATTTTCCCTAGGAAACGTACCTGCACTGATTATAGTTACACTTTTGCTGGCTTTTGTAGGAACGGCGCTGGGATTGTTTCTTACTTTCATATCTGATAATCAACAGACAGTTATGATATTTGTTCAACTTATAGTAATAGGAGGGTCTGCCCTGGGAGGATTATGGTTTCCAATAGAAATATTACCTTCGGTAATACAAAAGTTAGCTATGATTTTTCCTCAATATTGGATACAAAGGAGTTATGTTTCGATTTTTGGACACGGAGGTACCTTGATGAGCATATGGCCAAATGTTGTAGTTCTGTGTGGCATGGGGATAGTCTTTTTTATTCTGGCATATTTTAGATACAACAAATTTTACGATAAAGCAACCAATTAAAAGCATGGATATCTAAAATGAAAATTGAGACAGCCTCATCAGTTATGACTTACCTTTGTACACTCTATTACTCCAGTTATGCAAACAGAAATGGGAATGACAGATTAAAAGAACTGTGCTCGTTGTATAATTACAATTAACGTAACTTGAAACCTAAAACTAGCAGTGGTATAATTAAAAAATCAAATAAGAAATAATCTCAATTAAATTCAAGACTATAATAATTTTTTTAATATTGTTATTAAAGTATTCTATGAATATTAGAACTTTGAACGATGAATTGCATATTGATGTCTTTACAAGAGACTAGAAAAAACTGTTCTTGGGTATAGATTTTAAAAACTACTACTGCTTTGTATAAGAGGTGATGACTTTGGATAAGATTTCGTTAGATAAAGAAATAATACTCAATGCAACAGAAGAAGTTATTCGCCGTTTCGGACCAGAAAAAGCGAATATTTCTGACGTAGCAAAATCATTAAAAGTTAGCCATGCTGCACTTTATAGATATTATAATGGAAAAGCTGACCTTTGGAATGCTGTTACAGAACGATGGCTTTCAAATTTGCATGCTTCTTCAAAGGATATTTTAAAGGAAGATAATTCTGCTGATATTAAACTTTTTCGTTTACTTGAGGATTTTGCAGAAGCAAAGCGTCGAAGCTCCGTTAATGATCCTGAAATGTTTGCTAATTATCTTAAACTTGCTCAAAGCTCAATGGATGTAATAGAAAAAAGTATAGAAGATGGAATTAATAGCATTAAAGAGATTATAGTTCAAGGAATCACAGAGGGTATATTTTTTGAAGAATTTCCTCATAAAGCTGCAATAGCTGTATATCTTGCAACTAGTGCTTTTATACATCCAAACTCATTTGAAGCCGTTAATCGAAAGCAAAATATAGAATCTGTTATAAATCTTTTGATAAGAGGACTTAAAAATCCTAATAAATGAATCAAAAACTCCAAATACGATGAGCTAAAATTTTTTAGCCCTTGACTTTCTTAATAGGATTGTTGAGGGCGTTATTTATTTGTATTCTAAGACTCTGGCTAGACATTAAAAAAGCATTATCAAACTGAAAGAGGGAACAACATTTTTATAAAATTAATGACAAGTTACATATTTAATATATTGTAATTTGTAGTGTGATGTGATATTATTTATGTTACAAGTTACAAATTATAATAAATGTAATTTATAATATTAGTTCAGAACTTTTAAGGAGGATTTTTTATGCGTGTTTTTGTAACAGGAGCAACAGGGTATATCGGTTCTGAGGTTGTCCGGGAACTCATCCATGCTGGACATAAAGTTATTGGTTTAACACGTTCGGATGATGGTGCGTTAAAATTAAAGGAAGCTGGAGCGGTCGTGCACCAAGGTTCACTTGATAACCTGGATAGCCTTCGTAGTGGTGCTGCTATTGCAGATGGCGTTATTCATCTGGCATTTAAGCACGATTTCTCGGATTTTGCTGGTTCACTTGTCACAGATTTACAAGCAATCGAGGCCATGGGGGAAGTACTTGAGGGCACTGGCAAGCCATTTTTGACTACAGCTCATGCAAATGGTACAGCATCAGATAACGCCACTTTGGCGCTTGCAAAGCGTGGCGTACGGGCATCGGTTGTGGCGCTTTCAACGTCTGTGCATGGGGATGACGATAAGGGTTTTGTTCCACGATTAATCAATATCGCCCGTGAAAAAGGTTTCTCGGCATACATCGGCAATGGGTCAAATCGCTGGCCGGCTGTACATCGTATCGATGCGGCACGCCTTTTCCGTTTGGCGCTGGAGAATGCTCCAGCAGGATCAAAGCTGGACGGAGTTGGAGATGAGGGTATACCGTTCCGTGATATCGCTAATGTAATCGGCCGTCATCTGAACTTACCTGTAGTCAGTATTACACGCGAAGAGGCAGAGGCTCACTTTGGTTTTCTAGGTCCTATTGCAGCTCTTGACATACCAAGATCGAGTTCACAGACTCAAGAGCTCCTGAACTGGAGGCCAGTGCATCCTACCCTGATCTTGGATCTCGAACAGGGGGATTACTTTAAAAAATGATTTTAGTGTTGATTTTATCAAAAACTTTCAAGCTTGAAACAGTAAAATATTAATTATCATAGTATAAGTCTACTTTCGGCTGTTAAGTGCGACAGCCCCGTTTTTTATACTTAATAAAAAATGAGCATAGACCTGATTTTTCAGAAATCCATGCTCTTCTTTTTTAATAGTATTTAAGGCTAGAGATTTTCCAAGTATTATCTGTCCAGCTTAAAGTTACTGATATATTATCCATTACCTTATCTAGGTCATGCCTAGTATAACTAACTTGAATAGTATTATTATCAATATTTTCCCTAGAGTTAAGGGTCCATACACCCTCACTGAAGGATACTCCCAAATTACCGCCAGGAGGAGATACTAGTTTTCCATCTACAGTTGTTAACTGTGAAAAATCCTTCATAATAGTTGTAACACAATCATCTGTATAATAATTTGAAAGAAAATCCTTAATTTTTTCATAGCTATCATACTGCTTAGGCATAGGGATTTTTTCATCCTTTGATGATTTGCACTCTACTGATAGGATAATATCTTCTTCTGCTAATCGAGAATTTTCTAATAGTTGATAAATTTGATTATCAGAAATATCTTTAGTGTTTCCCAGGTTCTTTATATAATTCTCTATTGAATCACTTACAGCACCTGTTCCACCAAATATGAATGCATGTTTTACATTGTTATTTATAGTATAATTAAATTCATCGCCTACAAGTAACATGTTATATCCATTTTTAGCAGTTAATATGGAGGCGGAGAGTGCATCTGGAAACATCTTATCACTTACAACGGATATTCCTTTATTATTGATTCCACTAATATTAACAAAATTAGAGGCTATACTTTGAGGTGTATTTCCATTTACTCTAAAAGGCTTAATACCTAAATCACTTAGCTGCTCAGATACACTATATGCAATTATGCCAGATGAGCCTACTATTGATACATCTTTAACTCCTAATTTTACAATTTCATTTTTAGTTGTACTATCAAGATTTTTTCCGTCTGTAAATAGTATTACAGCTCTTTCGCTGGCTGCATAGGGTGCTGCAATTAAAGGATATTGAAATGTATATCCAGAGGCAATATATATTTTAGTTACCTTAGAATTAGAATTTAGAATATCAGCTGCTTTACATGCTGTATCAAATCTATCCATCCCGGCTATTCGTACTGTGTTATAGCCCTTAGCTTTAAAAGCATCTTCCTGAGATTTTGAAATAACCCCAGTTCCTCCTAATATATAAATATTTTTTACTCCTAATTTGCTAATTTCATCTTTTACTATATCAGGTGTACTATTTATTTTAGTTAAAAGTATCGGACAATCTAAATAATAGGCAAGAGATGTACCTGTTATAGCATCCGCAAAATCGTTATCTCCTTCAGCTTCTGCTATTACAATGTCTTTTGAATTAGTCCAACCATGCTTTGCTACTTCCACAGATGTTTCAAATCTGTCGGCGCCGCCTATTCTTAATACATCCTGAATTTGATTTTCACTAGCTTTAACTTTATCAAATTGTAATATACCAAATGGAGATAGCGAAATAAACAATGCTAAAGCCGCAGTTAATAATTTTCTAGTTCTCATAAGCCAATATTTCCTCCTTATTATTTACATTTAACAAATTTATTGGGTATAAAAACTTGAGAAATAGCTTTACTTGTTTAAATTATTTTTTAGTTTATGAAGAGCACCTAAATGGATTTTATTTGTTTAAATCCCTCATTGGTAATTATATCATAAAATTCTAGTGTGTTACAACTATTGCAAAAAATAGAGTTGAATTTGCATTTTAGATTGCATAGTTCTATCCTTAATAAGTACCATTTATATTTTTATTTTTTTAAGCTATTTTGTAAATAATTAATTTAGTGCAATAAATAAATTGGATGGTATTTTAAAAGCTTAAATTGGAGGTTTATTATTTAAATTAAAATGATATAATACATTAAGGACAAACTTAGCTAAGTGAGTGATTATATGAGGATTAATATTAATAGAAATGATAAAGTTGCTTTATATATTCAGATAAAAAATCAAATAAGAGACATGATTTATTCTAAGAGACTTCCTCTAGATTATGTGCTGCCATCTGAAAGAGAACTTGCAAAGATGTTAAAGGTTAACAGAAGTACAGTTAACAAAGCTTATGAAGAACTTAAGGCTGAAGGCCTTATTAATTCAGATGTTGGCAGGGGAACTTATGTTGCTTTTTGTAATGAAGACGAATTGATTGACAAATCAAATAATTGCAAAAAGCATTTGTATTGGGATGAGATATATAATGAAAGCTCTAAAAACAATTATGATGACGTTATGAGTAAAATAATGAAAACTAAGGATAATGGTAAAATGATTTCTTTTGCGGGTGGAATTCCTTCACCTAGTTCATTTCCAAAGGATGAATTTGAAAGGGTTCAGATTAATTTATCCAAAAGTAAATTGGAAGATATGTTTTTACATAGTCCAGTTGATGGAAATATTGAGCTAAAAAAAGAAATCAAAAAGCTAATGTTAAATAGAGAAGTTAGAGTAGCAACTAGTAATATAATGATTACTTCAGGTTCTCAACAGGGTTTAGACTTAGTTGCAAGAACTTTTGTAAATTCTAATGATGTAATTTTAGTGGAAGAACCTACATTTTTTGGCGCTATTCAATTATTTCAAACCTTAGGGGCTAAGGTTGTAGGAGTACCTATTGATGAAGCTGGAATTCGTGTTGATGTATTAGAATACTTAATAAATAAACTTAAACCTAAGTTTATTTATAGCATTCCTAATTTTCAAAATCCAACTGGAATTACAATGAGCTTAGAAAGAAGATACGAGCTTATGAAAATTGTTGAAAAGCATGGTATACCTATAATTGAGGATGATCCTTATGGTGAAATAAGATATGAGGGAGATGAATTACCCTCCTTAAAAGCCTTAGATAAAAATGGGTATGTGGTCTATTTAAGTACCTTTTCAAAGGTTATTTCCTTAGGTCTAAGAGTTGGATGGATAGTTGCACCAGAAAGAGTAATTAATAAATTGAGTTTATTTAAACAACTAACGGATTTACATGTAAATACTCTAAGTCAGCATATGATATGTGAATTTTTAAGGCAAGGTTATTATGAAAGTCATATTAAAAAAATTAGAAAAGAATATCTTTTGAAAAGAGATTTAATGATAAAAGAATTAGAAAAAAATTTTAAAGAGATAGAATTTTATAAACCGCAAGGAGGCTTTTACTTGTGGTGTAAATTTCCAGATAGTATTGATTTGAATTTATTATTAGAAAAATCAATTAAAAATGGAGTGAATTATATCCCATCAAATTTCTTTTTTACTAAAAATGATATGAAAAGTAAATTTATTAGGTTAAATTTCACTTACCCTGGAAATGAAGAGATAATTATAGGCATGAATAGACTAAGAAAAAGTCTAGATGAAATATATAGATTATAATCAAACTTTAGGAGGAATAGTTCATGGATAGAAATGATGCACGTTATCAAGCATTTTTGCAAATATTAAAGGAAGAATTGGTTCCAGCAATGGGATGTACTGAGCCTATAGCTATAGCTTATGGTGCTGCTAAGGCAAGAGAAATATTAGGTGAAATTCCAGACAAAGTAATAGTTGAAGCTAGCGCAAATATTATTAAAAATGTAAAAAGCGTAGTTGTTCCTAATACAAATGGGTTAAAGGGAATAGAAGCAGCAGCTGCAGTTGGTATTATAGCAGGTAAAGCAGACAAAGTATTAGAGGTTGTTTCAAAGGTAAGTGAAGAAGAGAAAAAGCTTACAAAGGAATATTTGGACAGAGGCTGCATAGAAGTAAAATTAGCAGATACAGGTATAGTATTTGATATTATAATCACTATGCATTATAAAGAAGCCTATGTAAAATTACGTATATCAGAATATCATGTGAATATTGTACACGTAGAGAAAAATGGAGAAGTTTTACTTAGTCAAGGAAGCGTAGTAGAAGGTAAAGAAAAAGGCCTTACTGACAGAAGCTTATTGAATGTAAAAGATATTATTGAATTTGCTGACACTGTGCTTATAGAAGATGTGAAGGAAACTTTATCAAGACAAATAGAATATAATTCAGCTATAGCAAAGGCAGGAATTGAAGGAAACTATGGTGCAAATGTAGGAAGTGTTCTTTTAAAGACTTATGGAAATGATGTAAAGATTCGTGCAAAGGCTATGGCAGCAGCAGGTTCTGATGCAAGAATGAGTGGTTGTGAATTACCAGTTATTATTAACTCAGGAAGTGGTAATCAAGGCATGACAACATCGCTGCCAGTTATAGAATATGCAAAAGAATTAAAGGTTAGCGAAGAAAAGCTATATAGAGCCTTAGTTATATCTAATCTTATAACTCTTCATTTAAAAACAGGTATCGGACGTTTATCTGCATTTTGTGGAGTAATATGTGCAGGTTGTGGAAGTGGAGCAGGTATTGCATATTTATATGGTGATGGTTATGAAGAAATTGCACATACAATAGTAAATGCAGTTGCAATTGTTTCAGGGATTGTTTGTGATGGAGCTAAACCATCTTGTGCAGGAAAAATAGCTTCAGCTGTTGATGCCGGTATTTTAGGTTATTTCATGTATAAAGAAGGACAACAATTCAGGGGCGGAGATGGTATTATTGCAAAGGGAGTAGAAAATACAATTGCAAATATAGGTCATCTGGGAAAAGTTGGTATGAAGGAAACAGACAAAGAAATAATTAATATCATGCTTACTAGATGTTAATTTTAAGATAGATGGGGCTGTCGCACTATAGAGAAGAACCACCGAAAGTTAACTTATACTCCGTGAGATGTTTCCAAGCTTCAGCACTATAAAAACTTTTAGTCAATCTAAAACTCAACATTTTGAAAATCTAAGAAGCTTTTATAAACTCGTACCTCAAACATATAAAAACTCCTAAGATTTTCTAAAATGTTTTGTTAAGATTGACTAAAAAGTTTTTATATGTGCTTTCAGCTTAGGAAACATCTCCCTGCGTATAAGTTAACTTTCTGGTGTAGTTCTTTATAGTGCTATAGCCCCTTAATAATTGTTTTGCCAATTTATTGTGCAGGAGTAAACCAAGTTGATAGATCATAAAGTCCAGATTCAATAAGCTCTCCATGAGGTGAGGATAACTTAATATAGCAAGTAGCGCCTGGATACATCATTGTTGCAAAGGATGTTACTCCGTTGTACTTAGCTGGAGTACTGTATATAGTTTTGCCATTGACATCCATTAAAGTTACCACAGCGTTCTTACCTATGCTAGGGGAAACAAATGTAATGTTTAAATAACCTGAAGTGCTAGCTGTAATCTTAAAGAAATCCACATCATCTTTTTCAAGTCGGCCTCGTATTGGAGCTGCATTACCGTAGTTTTGTGAAGAATTAAGTTCCATAGCTGAAGCAAATGTATCATTTGATTCCTTTTCACTGATTATGGTTGATATAAATCTAGAATTTGAAGTACCATCCAGTCTTATCATAAAATTTCCGTCACTATAATCCATAGCCTGGTAGAAAACTAGTCCTCCAATTATTGAGATTACCTCAGACCTAATACTTGTCAGTTGAGTTTTATTAGAACCATCTACTCGTATTTTATATAGGTTATCTCCATCTAAACGGCTTCTATAATAAATCCATCCATTATAGACAATCATACTTGCAGGAAAGTCATCAGAAATTTTGGTTCTTTCTGTTCCATCAGTTTTAATTTTGTAAAGTTTATATCCAGGGCCTTTCTCAGTGAAGGTGCCATCAGCAGCTTCATAGTATATCCAGCCATCTTCAAGGTTAATAGAAGTTGATGAATCACTGCATAGTTTAGTTTTTCCACTTCCATCAATTTTCATCTTGTAGATAGAGTCGTTATCATTTGAGTTAGCATAATAAATATAATTGTCTGCTATACTCATGGAGTAATAAGTGTAATCATTGCTTAATTTAGTATTGTTAGAGCCATCGGTATTTATTCTGTAAAATCCAGATTCTTGCTGGTTTTTATAACTATAATATATATAGTTTTTAACTACAGTAAAAACAGAATACTTATCTATTATTTTTGTTTTATCCGATCCATCAAGATTCATCCTGTATATTTTACCTGAATCTGATGAATTACTGTAATAAATATGATTATCTGCAATATTAATATTTAAGGCATAGTCATCACTTATCTTTGTAAGTTCAGTGCCATCATCTTTAATTCTATATACCTTGTTGCCGTCTTTTGAAGTAGAATAATACAGATAACCTTTATAATAGGCAACATTTGTACCATTACCAATATTACGAGTTGAACCATCAGTGTCTGCTACTACGTTTAAGTTCAATTTGACTTTTCCATCATAGCCTGATACAGTACCTTCAAACTGATAGGCAGCTGCTTTGGAGGTATCTACTTTTTTTGAATTCCACAATACAGGAACAAACTTTGTAGATCCATCCTCAAAGCTTGCAATTGCCTTAGGTGGAAAGTGATAGTCTTCATTAATAAAGGCTATATCTGATATATCATCAACTCTAACAATATTTGAATATTTAACCATGTTCGTTAAATTATATTCTGCAATAGCATCTACTGCTCCAGTGCCGCCAAGAATGTTAACTGTCTTGCAGTTTTGTTGTTTTAGGAAATCATAAGTTGCCTGTCCAAATGCATTGTCTACAAGTACTATTGGAGCATTATAGTTGGAAGCAAGAACACTACCAGACAAAGCATCTGGAAAGTTATTAGCGGAGGCAACAAACATTGAAGTAAGATCTAAGGAGTCTTGGAATTCATTTAAAACCCTTATATTTGTTTCATACCTATCCATACCGCTTAAACGCTTTGGATTCTTTAAAGATGATTTTATATCAGAACTTAGAACACCTACACCGCCAACAACATAGGAAACTGGTATATTTTTATCCTCTAGATATGTGCTAACTTTGTTAGGCAGCGAGTCTTTTGAGGATAACAAAATAGGCATGTCCATCTTAGCTGCTATAGGGGCAATGCTTAATGCATCTGGAAAATTCTCTCCTGAAGCTATTGCAATGCCATTCTCTGTAGTCAGCTGTTCTGCAACTTTTACAGAGGTTTCAAATCTATCTTCACCAGCAAGTCTTGTACAAGTTATACCAAGCTCTTTTAGCTGATTTTCTATACTAGAAGATATTACTCCAGTTCCCCCTATTATATACACATTCTTAGTTTTAAGCTTGGCAAGTTCCTCCAAGGCTGAACTATTGAGTTTGTCTTTGGATGTAAGAATTATTGGGGCATTCTTAGATTTTGCTAGTGGTGCAGCACAAAGTGCATCAGGAAAGTTTTCACCGTTAGCTATTATTACATTGGGTGCTTCTGCCCAACCTTTTTTTACTATTGATAGGTTTGTTTCATACCTATCTAAGCCAGATATTCTAGTGACATCAGGAGAAGCTGCTTGAGTTTTGCTTGTAAAGGTTAAGGTAGCCAATAGTATCGTAAATAAACACAATATAGATGAAGCTTTTCTATTTTCCATATTTTCCTCCAAATATTAATAAGTTGTTAACACCATTTTAACTTTTTTGATACTAGTAAGCTACTGGAAATGTATTCAATGCTTCTGCAAATTCTTTTTTATAGAATATTATAAAAAAGTTCTGTAAAATAGAAAAAGAGGTGAGAGTATGCTATATAAAAATATTAATAATTCAGAGTTAAAAGTTTCATCCATATGTTTAGGTTCTGCTTTTATGGGAAGTTCAACAATCCCTAAGAAAGAGTCCCACGGGCTTTTAGATCTTTTTGAAGCTGAAGGTGGCAACTTCATTGACACTGCTCATATATATTCAGATTGGCTTCCGGGGGAAAAGAGTATAAGTGAAAAGACTATAGGAGAATGGCTTAAAATAAAGAAAAATAGACATAACATGATTATTGGAACGAAAGGTGCTCATCCTGACTTTGGAGCTATGAATGTATCTCGTTTATCAAAAAAAGAAGTTTTGTCAGATTTGGAAGGAAGTCTGCAAGCTCTTAAAACTGACTATATAGATATTTATTGGCTTCATCGTGATGATGAAAACCGCCCAGTGGAAGAAATAATTGACTATTTAAATGAATTTGTTAAAAGTGGTAAAATATTAAACTTTGGATGTTCTAATTGGAAGGCATATAGAATGAAAGAAGCTTTAGACTATGCAGCAAAGAAAAAAATTAATGGGTTTGTAGCTAATCAAAATATGTGGAGTTATGCAGAACTCAACGTTGAAAATCTAGAAGATAAAACCTTAGTAGTCATGGATAAGGAAGCTAGAGAAATTCATAATACATATTCTTTAGCAGCCATACCCTACTCTTCACAAGCTAATGGCTTTTTCACTAAGTTAAGCCAGAATAGATTGTCTGATGCTGTGAAAAAGTTGTATTTTAATAATGAGAATTTGGATGGCTATGAAAGAGTAAAAAAAGTTGCAAAGGAGAAGGGGATGACCATAAGTGATGTGGTTCTAACATATTTAACTTCTCAGCCTTTTGTAACTGTTCCGGTAGTAGGCTGTAGAAATGAGGAGCAGCTTAAGGATAGTTTAAAGGCTTCAGACCTTAAATTTAATAGAGAGATTTTAGAGTATCTGGAGTATAGAGAAAACAAATAATATATTTTATTAAATAGATTGGATGCTTTTATAAAAAGTTGAATTGGAGGTTTTTTAAATTAATCCAATTGGTATAATTTAATTATCCTATAAAATAATTATAGGAATAAAAAGATTAAAAGATAATTTAAAAAGGAGATGTCTTAAGTGAAAAAAATTGGGTTAATAGGTGGAATGAGCTGGGAATCGTCACTTGAATATTATAGAATTATAAATGAAACTGCTAAATTAAAATTAGGAGGACTTCATTCTGCAGAGTGTATTATGTATTCAGTGGATTTTGAAGAAATAGAAGCATTGCAGCACCAAAATAAGTGGAAAGAACTAACTAAGATCATGGTTAATACTGCTGAAAGTCTTAAAAAAGCAGGTGCTGATTTTATTGTAATATGTACAAATACAATGCATAAAATGGCAAGTGATATAGAAAATGAAGTAGGAATAAAAGTTTTGCATATAGCGGAAGTAACAGGTGAAAAAATAATTAAAAAAGAAATGAAGAAGGTTGGATTGCTTGGAACTAAATTTACTATGGAAGGAGATTTCTATAAAAAAGTATTGAAAGATAAATTTAATATTGATGTGGTTATTCCAGATGAAGCTGATAGAGATATTGTCCACCAGGTTATTTATGAGGAACTATGTAAAGGAATTATAAATGAGGCTTCAAGAGAAAAATATAAAAGAATAATAGAGCAGTTAGCATCAAAGGGTGCAGAGGGAATAGTACTTGGATGTACAGAAATACCTTTATTAATAAAGCAAGAGGATGTTAATATTCCAATTTTTGATACAACAACAATACATGCTGTTTCTGCTGTTGAATTTGCTTTGGATAAAGTAAGTAGCAAGTGATTTAGATTTAAAGAATTTTATGTTTTTTTATTAGGAATGTTCTCTAAATTTCTAATTATAATAAATCATAAGCGATTTTAAATAACTTCTTTTCAAGCAGTTTCTGGTGGCTTCCACTATAGGTTTATTATAATTTGCTCTCTTAAAAATATAATGCAATAGTATAAGACTAATATTTTACTTGTTAGTTTACAAATAATCAATAGGTATTGTGAAAAATAGCAAACTCAACCTTTTCAAGTTTCGCAAGTATCCCAGAAGTGTAAAATTTGATGATAATTAAAACAAAATGAGCTTGAGGATATATTACAATAAAAGTTGTCAATTAATTTATCCTATGCTATGCTACTTTTATCGAAATACACAGAGATTTGTATTAAATTTACACTTTCAAAGGGAGAATTAGAACTATGAATTTATTAATTGTTGGTCATCCCCTTCGTTTCGATAAAATTAAAAACGAGCTAAAAAATAACTTTAATGAAATTGAAGCGGAATATATAGAGTATTGGAATTATTCTAGTACAGATGATTTATTAAAATATATTAGAAACAATGAAGGTTCTATAGATGCTTTGCTATTTACAGGAGAACTAGCTTTTAACTGGTTTAATGCTAGTATGTTCCCTGATATTATTTCAGATTATATATATAAGGATTCTGGTTCTCTTTTAAAAATGTTATTACATGCTTTGTTTAAAGGACTTGATATTTCTAAGATTAGCATTGACAGCTATAGTAAGGATTTAATATATGAAGCATATGAAGAAATTGAATTGAATAAAGATAGCCAAAACATATATATTTGTCCTAAATATACATATCAGGAAAATACTTACTCAGAAGAGGTATATTTTTTTCACAAGAAAAATTTTTACGAAAAGAAAGTTTCTTGCTGCTTTACAGCAATATCCCCTGTTTATGAAAAACTTTCTAATGATAATATTCCTTGTTTTTTGTTTCAACCTACAAGAGACGTTATAAGAAACACATTATTAAAACTTCAATTAAAACATTCAATAAAAGTTAATGAATACAGCCAAATAGTTGCTATTTCTCTAGAAATAGATTTACCAGATGAAGAATCTATAATTAATAAAGATGAGTATCAAATAATTCTAGAAAATATGAACGTTTCTAAACAAGTCTATATATTTGCTCAAAAAATTGAAGCTGCAGTACAAGAAGTTAACTTTAGAGGATTTATGCTATTTTCTACAAAGAAAATTTTAGAAACTGAAACAGATAACCTCCAAAAATTTGATATATTTAAAATGGTAAATGAAAATACTTTGAGTACAATAAGCGTAGGTGTAGGATATGGCAAAACAGCAAGAGAATCTAGATATTATGCCAACTTAGGTTTGATAAAAGCTAAAAAACATGGTGGAAATAAAGCATTTATTTTATACGATATAAAAACAATAGTTGGACCTATCGATTATTTAAAAAAATCTAAAGCTAAGATAAGTTCTAATAAAATTGATGGAAAGCTTTTAAAAATTGCCGAAAAATGTGAAATAAGCATAAATACAATATTCAAGCTGTATACTATTGTGCAGCAGCAAAAAAAAGATTGTTTCACTTCTCACGAATTAGCTAAATATTTTGGTACCACACCAAGAACAATGTACAGAATAGTTAATAAATTAGAACAAAATGGTTTTGCTGAATTTGTTGGTAAAAAAATAGTATCTGATACAGGTAGACCAAGCAGATTAATAAAAATATGTATTTATTAAAATTTTAAAGTCTCTGGATTTATAAAAATTATTAATCCAGAGACTTATTTTTATGTGTTTTAACAATATAATTTTGATCTACTGAACAATGTTTTAGATTAAATATATCTTAATTTTAAAAATAATAAGTATATTTAGGTTAATGACAACTTAAAGACAATATACAGTCAAAAACATAATTAGTATAATTACATTAACCTAAATAGCTATTATGGTATAAATATACAAAATTTAGAAGTTTAAAACTTAGCTTAATTATAATGAATGTAAAATTTATTATAACTTAAATGAGCATAAATGGAGGAATTTAGATGATACTAGAACAAAAAAAGAAAGCTTTTGAATTTATAGATTTTCATAAAAATGAAATGTTAGCTTTATGGGAAGAGCTTGTAAATACAGAAAGTGGTGCTAGAGATAAGGAATCAGTAGATAATTTGGCTGTGAAATTAAAAAATATAATTGAAAATATAGGAATGAATACAAAAATAGTTGAGTACAAAAATGCGGGAAATTCTATCGTAGCAGAATTTGGAACAGATAGGCGTAAAAAAGGAATTGTTTTTTCAGGTCATATGGATACTGTTTTCAAAAAAGATACAGCTAAAAATAATCCTTTTAGAATTGAAAATGGTAAAGCTTATGGTCCAGGAGTTTTAGATATGAAAGGTGGTATTGTTATTGCTCTTTATGCCATTAAAGCTCTAAATTCAGTGGGATACAATGAAAGACCTATAAAATTAATTATTTCTGGGGATGAAGAAACAGGTCATAGCAATAATCCAGCAGGTGCTGAGTTATTTATTAATGAAGCTAAAGGTTTCACAGCTGCATTCAATTTTGAAACTGGTTTTACTGATAACGGAATTATAGTAGGACGTAAAGGAGTTGCTCAATATACTTTAGAAGTGGAAGGAGTTTCTGCTCACGCAGGTAATGCACCAGAAAAAGGAAGAAGTGCAATAGAAGAAATCGCTCATAAAGTACTTGATATACAAAACTTAACTAATTGGGAAGAAGGTATTAACTTTAACGCAGGAACTATTCAAGGTGGTACTGTATCAAATGCAATTCCAGACTATGCTAAGGTAGAAATTGATGTACGATATACAAAGGTTAGTAAAAAAGCTGAAATCACAAAGAGCCTGGAAGAAATTGCAGCTAAAACATACGTAGAAGGTACAAAAACTAAGCTGACAGTTAAAAATTTTATGTATCCTATGGAAACTACTGATGGCGTGATGAATCTATTTGAACTTGCTAAAAATACTTCTATAGAAATAGGCTTTGGAGAAGTGTATCCAAAAACAACTGGAGGCGGATCAGATGCATCCAACACTGTTATTGCAGGTGTCCCAACAATTTGTGCTGTGGGAGTTAAGGGTGAGTGGAATCATACGTCTAGAGAATATGCTGAGGTAGAATCTTTATTTGAAAGAACAAAATTTGTAATTGCTTGTGTAATGAATCTAAAAGATGATTTAGTATAAACTTTATGAGGAGGAGTAAAAATGTCTAATGAAAATAAAAAGGTAACATTAAAAGGCTGGATATCCTTAGCAGTGCTAATAATAGTATTTTCTGGTGTATTTAAAGACTTTAACGGCCCACTTAAAGCACTTGATTTTGAAAACCTCTGCGGCAACTTTGGCTTAATTGCTGGAAAAATGAATTTTCGTGGCCAAAATGGAACTGGAATTAGGGAAGGGTTTTTATTCGCATTAACTCTTATACCTTCAGTAATGTTTGCAATGGGTCTCATTAATGTAGCTGAAGCTACAGGTGCATTCAAAGCTGCTGAAAAATTATTCACACCGCTTCTAAGGCCAATACTTGGAGTTCCCGGTTCTGCAGGATTAGCTTTTGTAAGCTCCTTCACAAGCTCAGATGTTTGTGCTGTATTAACAAAGGAATTAGCAGAAGAGAAGTTAATTACTGATAATGAACGTACAATCTTTGTATCCTTCCAATATGCGGCTTCAGCAGTAATAATGAACACAATTACCTGCGGCGCTCCATTAATCCCTATATCAAAACTATCAATTGGGATAATATTAGCAATTCAAATTATTGTTAAAATATTTGGAGCAAATATAGTAAGATTTGTATTATACTATACAGCTAAAAAGAATAATGGAAATAGCGAAAGGAGTGTTGAAAATGCAGTCTAATGTCCAACAAAATTCAAATAATCTTGCAGCTAAAAAAAATATTATAGAAACTTTTATGGCAGGCGCTAAAAAAGGTTTTTACATTGGAGTAGAACTCATTACTCCTGCAATGATATTAGGCTATGCAATAATTCAATTCCTTCAAATAACTGGTTTATTAGATATAGTTGGTAAATTGCTTAATCCTGTAATGATGGTATTTGGTTTACCAGGTAAAGCAAGTGTAGCTTTAATAGCAGCATTCTTTGCAAAAACTGCTGGAGCAGCGGCAGCGGCAACATTGTATACAAATGGCGCAATCAATGCTGTACAAGCAACTATACTATTCCCAGCAACAATTCTTATGGGAACCTTAGTTGGCCATTATGTTAGAATTGTTATTGTTGCCAATACAAATAAAAAGTGGCATCCCTTACTCATTGCAGTTCCTATTATTGATGCAGTAATAGCTATGCTGATAACAAGAGCTATTTTAAGCTTTATGTAATAATTTTATAAATATGATTTTAACCTTCTTTAACCTTTAGGTGATACAAAAAAGGAGATGCTTAAAACTAAGTTAGTTTCATTATATCTAGTTCTTTTTTCATCAACATTAACACTTGCTGTGCTTTTAGGAATGAGTAATTTCTACGTTATTTCTTTAAGGGTTATTAATGAAGAAGAATATATGGTATTTAAAATTCCAAACTCAACTAAAAATATGTAGACAACCCACATGTTCTTATGATATACTGATAAAGTTACATAAGAATGCGCCTTATGGTGTGAAACAATTTTATCAATAAAATTAAGATATTATTCGACTTTTGTGATTTTTATTGCGAAAGTCTTTTGTTTTTTTATGGAAACGGAAATTAGGAGGAAAAATGGAAATTTTAATAGTATTTTTACTGAAACTGATCGACAACACTCTGGGCACAATGAAGAACATATATATAACTCGTGAGAAGTTCTTTTTTTCAAGCTTACTAGCAGCGTTGTCTACAACTGTATACATGATTGCTGTTGTGAGGATGGCAAAGTCAGACGGCATACTCAGCATCATGGCGATATGTGCCGCAACATTTATTGGGACTCTGGTTCCGGGACTTGTCGTTAAAAAGTCTGAGAAGGAGAAGCTTTATATCTTTGATATCACAGCAGACAACATGGACAATGGTAAAGAGTTTGCAGATATTTTAAGAAACGCGAATATTGCTACAAAAACCAGCGTTGTCTATGATACGATGATGATAAAGACACTTTCCATAAAGGCATACTGTGCCAATAAGGCGGAAAGCAAAATGGTAAATGAAGTCATATACCCGACTTTCAAATATAATGTTTATGCACCAATGAGCTTGGATTAAACTTGCCTCTGGTACATCTTGGAAAAATATATATAAAGCAATTTTTTAAAAAAAGTTATCACAGGGAAATCTTTCTGTGATAACTTTTTTACTTTTGACTACCTACATTTCCTTGAGCTGTATATATATTAAGTGAAAGGGGTTGATAAATATGGCTGCAACAGCAACAAAACTGCAGACTGCACTAGTAATTAAATATAAGGATGGTGTGGATGCCAAAGGTAAGGAAAAAATTAAATCAATGAAGTTTTCAAAGGTGAAAACTTCAGCAAAAGATCAAGACATATATGATGTGTCTATTGAGCTTGGCAAGCTTCTTGGAAAAACTTTAGACGAAGTAGTAAGAGAAGACCAAAGCGGAATAGTTAACGCGTAAGGGGGGGAAGATAAATGAGTAAAACATTAGTAATGAATTTTTTAAACGAAGCAGGTAAAAAGGCTGCTATAAGGGTGAACAATGTGAAGGAGGATGTGACTGAAGCAGAAGTAAAGAATGCTATGGATGTAATACTCGCTAAGGGTATATTTACAACTAGCGGGGGAGACTTAAAGGCAAAGGATTCGGCAGAAGTTACTGATAAAAACAGCACTGATTTATCAGTTAAATAAGCTTAAAGGAAGATAGCTTATGAATGATCTGTTAAACATTATAGGTAATGTTGGCTTTCCCATAGCAGTCTCTGTATATCTGCTTGTACGGCTAGAAGGCAAGCTTGAGGTGTTAACACAGAGCATAAATAATCTTTCCAATGTTATAAATAAATCTAATCCAGCTTAAAAAGGGGCAGTCGCACTCAGATAATCAAAGCAGAAAGTAGACTTATTCGGAGAGATATGTTACCAGAACTGAAAGCATTT
This sequence comes from Clostridium thailandense, assembly GCF_019207025.1. Taxonomy (GTDB): domain Bacteria; phylum Bacillota; class Clostridia; order Clostridiales; family Clostridiaceae; genus Clostridium_AM; species Clostridium_AM thailandense. Next base: position 36,603 of record NZ_JAEEGC010000004.1, read on the forward strand.
TCATAGTGCCGAAGTCTGGTAACATAGCTCGCAGAATAAGTCTACTTTTTGCCGTACTTACCTAAGTGCGACAGCCTCTTTTTTATTTGAATTAGATTTATTTATTACATTGGAAAGATTTTATAAGTTACAACTTTGAAACAACTGGATAAAATTTTGAAATAATTTTATGTTAAACTATAAAATAGAATTTATAGTTTTAAAGAGTATTAGGTTGTGGTAGAAAGTTCTATTGATTTTACAACTCTGTGACAACTGAAAGATAGTCTGTACATATTTCTAGTATATACTAAAGGAGTAGTAAGGTTTAGTGCACAAACCAATTAAATACAATTTGGAGGAGTTTGGTATGAATAGAAAAAGAATATTAGTTTTTACATTAGCATTATTAGTAGTAGGCTCTGCTTCAATAACTACCTATGCAGCCAGTAAAAGTACATCAGTTTTAAATAAAAATGTGGTTGTAACAGTAGATAGTAAAGATGGTAATACTAATGTGGTTACCAAAGATAATATAAGTGATGAAGAAGCAGTTAAAATGGCTACTAAAGCTATGAAAGATTATTTAGGACTAGATGCAAATTATTTTGGTGAAGCTCATGTTACTAGAACTAATGCTAAGGATGATTTTGAATTCTTTAAAGATATATATCCCCAAAAAGATGCAGAAGTTTTAGCGGAAAATTCCAAAAAGTCTACAGCAAATGTTATAGATGTTCAGTTTATTCCTGCATCAGACTTAAAACAACCTGGTCCTGCTCGAGACTTGGTTGTAATAGATGAAGAGAATGGTGAAATAGTCTCCATAACTGGAATGAGCAACATAGATCAGAATTTTAAGGCAGAGATTGACGATACAAAAGTTAAAGAATCTATTTTAAATTTTTTTAGTAAGGTAGGAAAAAATATTCAGAGTAATACTATAAAAGTTAGTAAAACTGCTAATTCCGGTGTAATAAGAATATTATGCAATCTGGAAGATGGAAGAGATGCAAAAATGATGATTAATTTAAAGGATTATTCTGTAATGAACTACGAAGTAAACTATGATAACCTTATAACGTTACCTTCAGTTCAGAAAGATCATGAGGAGAATTTCAGAGATCTGCAGATTAAACAATAAAATAAAAGTAAAAGGTTTTTATGAAAAATGTTGAGTCAGATGGGTTTTTTATCCCATCTGACAAATATAAACGGAGGAGGAAGAATTGCACAAAATGATAAATATACTAGTTGTTGAAGATGATTTACCTATTTCAAATTTAATAAAATTAAATCTGAAGATGGCTAATTATAGAAGTGAAGTAGTTTTTGATGGAGAAGATGCACTAAGAGTACTTGAAGAAAGTAGTTTTGATTTGATACTTTTAGATGTGATGTTACCTAAAATTGATGGATTTGCTTTGTTTGAGAAGATTAAACATTTAGGTATTCCAGTAATTTTTTTGACTGCTAGAAGTTCAGTTTCAGATAAAGTTTATGGTTTAAGATCAGGGGCAGACGACTACATAACAAAACCTTTTGAAGGAGTAGAATTACTGGCTAGGATTGACAATGTACTAAGGCACTACAACAAAAAGACTAATATAATAAATTTTGAAGATTTAGAAATACATTTAGAAGAAATGGTTGTTAAAAAAGGTGGAGAAAACATTGAACTTACTTTAAAAGAATTTGAATTGTTAATATTTTTGGTACAAAATAAAAATGTTGTGCTAACGAGAGATAAGTTAATAGAGAAAATTTGGGGATATGATTATATTGGAGAAAGTAGGACTATAGATAATCATATACAAAAGCTAAGAAAGAAGCTTGATTTGAAAGATAAAATTAAAACTGTGTTTAAACTAGGATACAGGTTGGAGGAATAAATGAAATTTTGGGAAAAGATATTTTTGTGCATATTAATTATATTTGAAATATTTTTTATTCCTGCATCTATATATTTGATAAATAGTAATTTTAAATTAAATTTTAATACAGAAGTTGATTCTGGAATAAGTGAACAAGGCAGACTTTGCTCAGCTATAGAATCAAATCTATTTTTACTTAGAATCCAAAAAGCTTCAAATGCCTATAAAACTGAGATTGATAAGCAAAATATAGATTCAATGATTAATACATATTTAAATAACTTTGGAGAACATGAAATATATTTAGAGGTAATAGATGAAAGTAATAAGGTCATTTTTAGTAATTTAAAAATTGGTATATCTGATAAAAGGAAGGAATTAAATATATCACAAGGTAAAGTGAATTATATAATACGGGATGTAAATAAAAAAAGCTATCTATTTATAACAAAAAAAATTAATTTAGATAACAATTACTATAAGGTTTCTTATGTTAAGGATATTTCAAAGGTTTACAACAATAGTAAATATCTATTTAATCTTCTTCTGAAGTTAAATATATTTATATCTGTAATTATAGTTATAGTGGCCATAACATTAAGTAAATTTATAGTAAATCCTATAAATAAACTAATGAAGTCTACTAAAATAATATCTTCTGGAAATTTTAGTGAGAGAGTAAAGCTGGTATCAGATGATGAAATTGGTCAATTGTCAAAAAATTTTAATGAGATGGCTGATGTAATAGAAGATAAAATAAAGGAACTTGAAAGAAGCTCAGAGGATAAACAGAGATTTATTGATAATTTGGCTCATGAACTTAGAACTCCATTAACTTCAATAATAGGTTATGCTGAATTTCTTAGAACTAATAAGTATGAGGAAGAAACTTTTATAGATTCATTAAGTTATATATATGAAGAAGGGAAAAGATTAGAGAAATTATCTACTAAGTTAATGGATTTAATTATTTTGAGAAAAGAAGACTTTAATATGAGACTGGAAAGAATTGAAGATCTTTTAACAGATATTAAAAATTCCTTAGCTCCCAAATTAAAATCGAAAAATATTCATTTAGAAATTTCAGCAGAAAATTTAAGTTTATTAATGGATAGAGATTTAATAAAAGTACTAATTATAAATCTTATTGATAATTCTATTAAAGCATCGAAATATGGTGATAAGGTTTTTTTAAATGTATATCGAGACATGCAATCAAATTTAATAATAGAAGTTAAAGATAATGGGCATGGTATTCCGAAAGAAGATATACCTAAGGTATTTGAACCATTCTTTATGGCTGATAAATCTAGAGCAAGAGATAATAATGGGGTAGGACTTGGACTTTCTTTATGTGCTGAAATTGCTAAAATTCACAATGCCGAAATTTATATACAAAGTGAAATAAATAAAGGTACGACACTTAAAGTACTGTTTAGTAATAGCTGTGTTTAAACTTTTTTTAAGGGGGACATAAATAATAGAAGTAAAAGATATATTAGATAATAAAGGGAAAAATGATGGGGAAAAAATAGTTTTTCTTACTTTTGATGATGGTCCATCTGTAACGGTGACACCCAAAATATTAGATGTATTAAAGAATTATAATGTTAAAGCTACCTTTTGTTTAATTGGGAAAGAGATAAATGCTAGTGAGGGAAGTAAGAATTTGGTGAAGAGAATTTTCAAAGAAGGACATGCATTGGCCAATCATACTTATTCTCACAATTTAAAAAGCCTATATCCTCAAAATAAGACGGATGTAGAATATTTTATGGAAGAAGTAGAGAAAACTAACTCTGCAATTAAAAGTATAGTTGGACAAGACTTTAATACAAGGGTATTAAGAATGCCGGGAGGTTATATGTCAAGAAAATATTATAGCGATCCTAATTTAGAAGAATTTAATGCTAAGTTAGAGGAAAAAGGAATGTACAGCATAGATTGGAATGCTTACGATTTTGATTCAGAAGGCAGTAAAAAGTATGCAGCGGAACTTTTGAATGAAGTGATAAAAAGCGTTGGAGCAAAAGAGAAGGTGGTACTATTAATGCATGATACATATGGTAAAGAGGAAACCGCTAAAGCACTGCCTCAAATAATAGAGTACTTAAAAAGGCAAGGGTATGAATTTAGAACGTTGTCTTAGACTAATCTTAAAAAATATCATATGAGCTATAGGAGTAAATAATTTTGCTAAAGTAATAATATAGTTTAGAAGTGTTGATATTAACCTTAGATAACTAGCCTTGATTTATATTTTAGGGTAATTAATATTTAAACGATAGAGAAGAAATGTCGGAAGGTAATGAATGTTGATTGAATTGTTTTTCTGCTCATAGTAATATTAATATATGTCTGATTTATAGACAAGAATAATTAAGAGAGGTTTTACATAAGGAAAAATAAGTGCCATACAAGACGCTCGAGCGGTTAGTGAGCAAAAATTGAAATAGAATTCTAAAAAGAAGGAGGGCAATATTGTGCAAAAGATAATTCCACATTTATGGTTTGACAAGGAAGCTGCTCAGGCAGCCCAATGGTACGTCAGTTTGTTTGAGAATTCGAGAATAATTAACGTCGCTACGATTCCAGATACCCCATCGGGAGATGCGGAGCTTATTGATTTTCAACTTGCTAATCTTAGATTTTCAGCAATCAGTGCAGGGCCGTATTTTACATTTACCCCATCGGTTTCTTTAATGGTAGCTTGTGATACTATCGAAGAGGTGAATAGATTACATGCTAATCTGTCTTCTGGTGGCACAGAACTTATGGCTTTAGGCGAGTATCCCTTCAGTAAACGATATGCATGGGTACAGGATAGGTATGGCTTAAGCTGGCAGCTCATGCTAGTTGAAAATATGGAAGAGTATCAGAAAATACGTCCAACATTACTATTTGCTGGAGATGCATGTGGTAAGGCTGAAGATGCCATTGACTATTATGTTTCGACTTTTGAAGAATCCAAAAAAGGGTTTATAAACCATTATGCAGCAGAAGAAGCAATGGATGCAAGGGCAAAAATAAACTATGGAGAGGTAAATATCTGGGAAACCCAGTTAATAGCTATGGATCATGGCTTTGGCGGGGACTTTACCTTTAATGAAGCTTTTTCTTTCATGGTACTTTGTGAAAATCAAGAGGAAATAGATTATTTTTGGCATAAACTTTCTTTTGTATCAGAGGCTGAACAGTGTGGATGGGTCAAAGATCAATTTGGAGTATCCTGGCAGATTGTACCTGCTAGTATGAATGAAATGCTCATGAAAGGCACAAAAGAAGAAGTAAAACGTGTAACAGAGGCATTTCTAAAAATGAAGAAGTTTGATATAGCTACCCTTGAAAAGGCGCGATTAGGGTAAATGTTAATCTATATAAAGATATAATATATACTTCTATAGATAAATTTTTATTATTGACATAATGTTGTCAACAATAATGTGTTATATGGCAGAGGGACTTATTGAAGCTTATGTAAATAATTTTGCTTATAGAATTTTATAAAAAACTCCTCCTTAGTAAGAGCTTTAAATAGTGCTAAGGAGGAGTTTTTTACGGGGGTAGTATGAAAATTACTTACGGACTTCCTTATTTTCATACATTAACAAATGGAAAGTAAGCTATAAACTTATTATTTAGAATCAGTGGCATTCATTCTTCTGTATGTTTCAAATATCGAACCAACTCTATCCTTTAGATCAAAGTACCCTGAACCCATCATTATTGTTGGTTTAACTTTCAGAGCATTGGGTTTTTCATCTTCCAAGCAGTCTTCATTTGCATATACTGCAATAATTTCTCCAATAAACATCGTAAAATCAAATATAGGAATTGTCTGTATTACCTTACAAAGATAATTTACAGGACATTCTTTTATCATTGGCGCATTTCCAGCATCATCATAAAAGGAATCAAAAACATTCGATTTATCTTCTTTATTACCAGAGACGCACCCACAAAAATCAGTCTTATCAATAGATTTAGAGGATGGTATGTTTACACTAAAGAATCCATTTTCCACTACGCCCGCAGTTGTATAGTGGGAATTTTTCAATGAAATATACAATACAGGCTTCTCACTTACAACACCATATGCACCTAGTGTGGCATAGTTTGGCTTTCCATTAACCATTGCCCCTGCTAAAACTGTAATAAATGGTCCAAAAGGGATATTTGCTATTTTCTTCTTTATCATATTCTTTCTCCAATCAAATTGTTTATTTGTTGCAACAATAATAATTATATGGATAAATTGAAAAAAATATAGACTGTTTCTTTTCTATGAGTTATCATATAGATAGATCACGCCCCAAAATAAATAATCTTAATCTTGAAAACCAGCTAAGACATCTGATGTGAACTCTTTTATTTTTTCTATTTGATCATCAGTTAGATGACCACCTTCGCGCCCAAACGTTCCATGACCCTGCATTCCTAATTTTAGGCATAGTTGTTTATCATTTACCTTTATTCCGGCTTTGTAAGCGTATTCAGTTATTCTGCTTATTGCTTTCTTCATAGCGCCAGTTGTAGAAAAAGCTACAATTTCACCGATTTTCTTAGAGTCCAATTTCCCTAAATATTCTTTTAGTTGCGGGTCAGCATCCCATCCATAAACAGCGCCGCCTAAAAATAGTAAATCAACCGTTTCATCTAACGGGCTATCAATCGGCGCTGATTTTATTTCCAAAGTTTTAGCAATGACCTCTGCCACTGCACGCGTATTGCCACCTCTGGACTGATATCTAACGGCTATTTTCATTCTAATTCCACCTTTCTAAAGCACCATTTCTAATATTATCTTGACTATAAGAACGTGTTGTATAATTATTATATAGACTTAATTTGTCTTTATCAACCAACTAGTTTATAAATTTAATCTTGTATCTTGCTTAAGAGTAATGAATTAGAAGATTCTTAATTATATAATACAGTATGAAAAAAAGACGACATAACTACTGAAACTGAAAATTGAATAAATGCGGTGCTTGAAAAAAAGAAATACTTATTTCTTTATTACAAATTTTCGTGTAATAATATTACAAATATGCTATAATTTATACAAGTTTAGGCCGAAGTTGTAATTGATTATGACAAAATTTGTATTATGGTGGTGATTAAAATTTGAAAAGGAAATGTATAGTAATCATATTAATATGCTTTGTTCTTATAATACTTAATATTGGATTTGATATCTTTACTCATTCAACTGTTGAAAGAGTTATAAGAGCGGACTTGTTCTTTCGAGGTTATTTTGTAAAAGCATTTAAAACAGAGATTTCTAAAAGGCCAATTCCTGATTCACAATATGGTACTATGTACATTTGTAGAAATCCTGGCATTGGTCCAGACTCGTATCACCTTGAAAAGAAGTATAAGTATTTTGGAGAATTTGAATATTGGTATGTTGATATTAATGGTACTGGTGGTGGCTAAATATAATGATAAAAAATATTCTTATGAAGTGACGCAACTGTAAAAAACGAATAATTTACTGGAACACCGCATTATTCAGGTTAGAATTTTGGGGTGTTTTTAGTTAATTTTTCAAGGAATTAAATTTGATTATCTGTATATAAAATATATAGATGGATACGTAATCCCAAAAGATGGTTTATACCAGTGGATTTGCGAAAAGGCAGGCAAGCTTGGTGTACTAGGTATATGTAAGGATTTCGGCAAAGATGAGTTTAATTATATGATAGGAGTCGAGGAAATCAAAGATAACCTTCCGGAAGGATACGTTTCGGCAATTATACCAGCAGCAACTTGGGCTGTATTTGAATCAGTTGGGGCACTGCCAGAAGCTATACAAGATCTTACAAGAAGAATATTTACAGAGTGGTTGCCGTCTACAGGATATCAGCATGATTGCGCACCAGAACTTGAGGTTTATCCTTTAGGAGATTCGACTTTGCCCGATTACAGATGTTAAATTTGGATTCCTATTAAGAAGTAAAAGGAATTAAAATAACAAATGATATAAAATCAGAAGAAGTAGAAACATTAGATAATTTACCAGATTTCGAGATAAATGAAATTAAATTATTTGATAATATTCCAGATGATTTAACTTATCCCTTAATTCAACCATTTTTATATAAGAAAGTATTAGAATATCTTAAAAAAGGTGGGTGCAAGAATTAAAAAATTCTTGTACCCACCTTTTGCTTAATTTTAATACGAAATTTTCGAGTAATAATTTTTATTAATAAACGATTTTATTACGGCCAGTTTTTTTGGCAGAATACATCCTTAAATCCGCAGTTTCAATTATATCTTCAATGATTGGATTTGTATCCTGTACTTCAGATGCGTCCGAAATTCCACAGCTAAATGTAAAATTAATTTGTTTTTTATTATAAATAAATACTTTTTTCCTTATATCGTTTAATATTCTTTGTATAATTACAGAGGCCTGTTCCTTATTAATATCTGTGAATATTAATATAAATTCTTCTCCGCCATATCTACCAAGCAAATCATAGACTCTAATGCTGTTTTCAAGAATAGTAACAAATTCCTTAAGTATATAATCACCGCCAAGATGTCCATAGGTATCGTTTATTTTTTTAAAGTGATCTATGTCTACAATTGCGACTGAAAATATACTTCCGTCTCTAATGTGTTTACTCATCATATCTTGCAGTCTTTCAAAGATATATCGTCTATTATAAATGTTTGTTAATGGATCCCGGATACAAGTTTCTTGTATCTTTTCTTCTAGTAATTTTCGTCTCGTTATATCTTCAGCAATTCCAACCCTACGAATTAAAGTGTTATCTTTATCTTTTACAACAAATGAACGAGACCATATCCAGCGAATATTTTCATCGTCACGTATTATTCTGTATTCTAAGTTGAAATTGTCAGCATTATTTTTAAGTTCCTCTAATACTAGTTCCTTATCATCAGGATAGATACTGTCAAGAAATGAATTAGGATTCTCATATAGACTTTCACAGCTGCGATTCCATATACTTTCATATCCAGGGCTTATATAAAGCATTTCTTTATCAGTACGTATCCAAAATACTTCATCGATATTTTCTGCAAGTTGTCTAAACTTTTCTTCACTTTCTTCCAATGCCTGATGTTGTAATACTTGCTCCGTTACATCAATAAAAATAAGCATTACATGAGGTTTATTATGAATTGTAATTGGAACAAAAGCTGTATCAAGCCATATTGATTTATTGAACGATGATATCACATTTATATTTTTATAGATTGTTGTCCAATTTTTTAAAGCAGCTTCAGCAGAATCCACAAGTCCACTTCTATGCCAACTTGGAATCAGTTTGAAATTTTGATTTAACACATTTTCAATATTCGGAGCTCCAATAATTGAGACACTAGATTGATTTGCCATGACTGCCTTGCCATTTTCCTCATAAACTATAATACCAAAGGGGGAATTATTTATAATTAAATTGTTGAAATTATTGAGATCTTTTAATTCCTCTTGTAATTTTATTTGATTAGTGATATCTCTTGCTGCAGCATAAATAAAATTTCCAGAAGTATCTGCTATGCAGAGTAAATCAAGATTCACCGTGAAAAATTTGTCCAGCAGAGATAGTTGCTCCATTTCTTTGGTTATATCAGTAAAAAAAGTTATAAAAAACTTTTCTTTAGGTGAATAAACATTTATTCTGTACCAGCGTTGAAATCGTTCAGAAAATCGTTCTATTTCCTTCTCACCGCCGTTTAAGGCAATATCACCATAGAAACTAATCCAATCAAATAAATCATTATGGATCTCAGGTAGTGCATGTGTGATTCTTTTATTTAGTATATCCGAGCTATTTAATCCAGTAAATTTTTCAAAGGCCTTATTTACTTCTATAAATTTGTAATCACAAGGTTTTCCACTCTCGTCAAGAATAATTTCATGGTAGGCATATCCAAAAGGAGAATTCATTAAAACACTCTTATACAAATCAAAATTCATTTGTTTGACCTCCTTTTAAATGTTGTAGAGTTTTAGAATGGAGAAAATTTCTGTTCTGACCACCATTCTTCCAATAAGTTTTCATATTCTTTAGAAAATTTTTCTACATGGTTTCTTTCCCAATTTGCTAAAATACTATATAATTCTTTAGCCTTTTTCAATTCAGTATTCTTTGCAGCATCTTCATAGAATTCAACGGCGGTCTTCTCAGACTGTAGTGCAATACCTAAAACTGCTACAGCAATATTAGCACTTTTTCTATCTAGCTTATCCCAAGTAAAAATCTTAGGTGAAGGTAGTGGGTCAATCATAGCTAGGTTAAATTCATCTTCTTTATCATTCTTAATTTTATCAAATAGCGCTTTAAGCCATTCGATATGTTTCAGTTCCTCTTCTGATAAGTGTAAAAATTCATTTTTAACTTCTTCTGAAACTCCTTCTTTTTCGGCTGCTAGTTTGTAAAATTCAGCACCTTCAATTTCATTGATGATAGCTTGTTTTATCAATTGAATTTCTTTTTTATTCATATAAAAACCTCCTAAACAATAAGAATTATTTTAAAAAAATTATTATTGTTTAGATTATATCATTATATGTTGGAATTTTCAAATAATTTTATAATAAATAAAAATGCAACTACCTATATCCACAAGAACTGTATATATATTAAGTGAAAGGGGTTGATAAGTATGGCTGCAACAGCAACAAAACTGCAGACTGCACTAGTAATTAAATATAAGGATGGTGTGGATGCCAAGGGAAAAGAAATAATAAAATCACAGAGGTTTTCAAAGGTGAAAACCACAGCAACAGAACAGGACATATATGATGTATCTGTAGAGGTTGGCAAGCTTCTTGGAAAAACTTTAGATGAAGTTGTAAGAGAAGATCAAAGCGGAATAGTTAACGCGTAATTTAGAATTGGTGATTATAGGGGAGCACCACCGATATTTAACTTATGCTCCGGTATATGTTAAATATCTGGTGCAGTTCTCTATATAGATCATTAATTTTAGAGCTAGATTTAGGCAGTTTACTATTTGAGTAAGTTAATGATCCATATGTAGATAAGTATGAGCAAAAGATATCTATATATGTAAATTCCAGGTTAAAATAAGGGGGAGAAAAGATGAGTAAAACATTAGTAATGAATTTTTTAAACGAGTCCGGTAAAAAGACTGCTATAAGGGTGAACAATGTGAAGGAGGATGTGACTGAAGCAGAAGTAAAGAATGCTATGGATGTAATACTCGCTAAGGGTATATTTACAACCAGCGGGGGAGACTTAAAGGCAAAGGATTCAGCAGAAGTTACTGATAAGAACAGCACTGATTTATCAGTTAAATAAGCTTAAAGGAAGATAGCTTATGAATGATCTGTTAAACATTATAGGTAATGTTGGATTTCCGATAGCAGTTTCTGTATATCTGCTTGTAAGATTAGAGGGCAGACTTGAAGTGTTAACGCAGAGTATAAACAATCTTTCCAATGTAATAAATAGATCCAGTGAAAATTAAGAATCAGGCATAGGAACAAGATTATTCCTATGCCTGTATTTTTTAAAAATTTAGTCCATGTATTGTTTGGCTTTTTCAAGCCTTTCTTTTAATTGTTGGATTTTTTCACTTTCACTTCTACCCGTTGTGAGCTGTCAATAATACTGTTAGTATACTTACTCATATCCTGGATAGATTTTTGAATCTGACTTTTATGCAAATTGTAGTCTCTCATTTTGTTATTTTACTCTAAAATTAAGTATCAATCTGTACTTTTGTTGCTCCGTTTGCTCCATAGTAGTAAACCCATCCAGGAACAACGAAAACATAACCTGCATTTTCACCAGAAATCTTTGTTATATTACTGCCATCCAAATTCATTCTATACATTCCAGTGTTAGCTGCATCCCCAGGAGCCGTAACTGTGTAATATATATGATCGTTAAATACATTGATGCTGTAAACTCCGCCATTCGTATAGCTGATTGAAGCTAGCAAAGTATCTTCACTTCCATCATCTTTCATTCTATGAATACCACTAGGATCACTATAGTAAATATAATTGTCTACCGGTTGGAATTTCTGCAGAGAAGTTTTTAACATAATAGGCAGTATTTCCAACTACATTTAAGGCTTTAGCTGAGGTTTCAGCGACTTTTTTTACAGTTCCATTAGTACTTAACTGATTAAATGCAGCTTTCTTTACATTGTAATAATATGTGTTGCCGTTATCATAGATTACAGTTCCACCATTAATTACGTTGCCGGTGAAATCAAGATCCTTTGTTGTAAGTTGCTTTACAACATTGTCTGATACTACACCTGTTCCCCCTAAAATTATTACATTGTTTGTATCTGGAGTCTTCTTAGAAACATTGTAAACAAGGCTTCTTGCTGCCTTTTCAGGAGAAGTTGAAGTTAGAACAATGAAGGAAGAATCTTTTCCCGCAAGAGCCGCACCAGATAGAGCATCTGGGAAGTTCTCACCAGAGGCTACATAAACTTTATTGGCTTCAGTTCCATTAAACCGATTTATAACGTTTAGGTTTGTTTCATATCTATCTATTCCCCAAACTCTTTCTGGAGAAGGGTAGTTCTTAGCAACATTGTCACTTATAACCCCTGAACCACCTATAATATAAGCTTTTTCAATGCTATTATCACTTAAGAATTTCTTAGTATCCTCTGAGAAAGTATCTTTATCTGTTAGTAGAATTGGCATATTCTTTTGAGCTGCTATTGGAGCAATGGATATTGAATCTGCAAAGCCTAAACCTATAGATTATGCCCCAAAATAAATGCTCTTGTGATTTAGATTTATTACTTACTTTTTATAAAAAAGCTATTTAAGCAATGGAATACATTTTAAGCAGTTATCTATTTCACACTGTATTGTCCATAACTTAGAGTCCAATATTATTCTTTCTACCTCCTCTGAGGTCATATGATGTGTGCTAATAAATAAAGTACCATCTTTCTTAATAAGGCGATATAATTCTTTTAGAAATACATTTTTATCCTGAACCATATGAAACATGTCTATAGCAATTATTACATCTGATGCAGTATCTCTTATTTCATTAATATTCTTTACTAACACTGTTTCTACATTTGTAAGTTGGTATTTATTAATTTTCTTCTTTACTGATTCTATTGCTAGCTCATGAATATCAACAGCATAAACCTTGCCATTTTCACCAAGCAATTCTGATATTTTTTTAGTGTACCCACCTGATCCGCAGCCATAGTCAATTACAATATCTCCGGTTTTAATATTAAATTTATTACACTCTTCGTTGATTGGAGCAGTTATATCTCGCTGTTCCAGCATAGAAATCATAGTTTCCACTGTGAAATTATTTTCATGCATAAAGTTAATCCTCCTTATTTAATTTAAGTTTCTTAAGTTCTTAGATAGTAAATATTTTCTTTTCTTATAAAGTACATTAAGGATGTTTTATATCCTTAATTAGAATAACAAACCCTATTAAGATTAATTTCTGAGTTTTTAGATAGTGAATATTTTACTTTTTTATAAAATACATTAAAGATGTTTTATGTCTGTAATTAAAGTATCAAGCCCTATTAGGACTTAATCGAAGTAATATAAATGACTATTCTTCATTAATTTCAAAGTTTTCTTCGTGAGCTAGTTCATATATTTTTTTGCTTTGCAGATAACCTTCCATTAGTTTCTCAGCATCTGCCATTACTTTATGAATAGGACATTTACTTTCGTTAAATTCACATTTAAATAAAGCAAAGTTTCCTTCCACTGCATTGATAATATCCATAAAAGAAATTTCTTCTACTTTCTTACTAAAAAAATATCCACCATTTGCTCCTGAAGTTGAATCTATTATACCAGCTTTAACTAACTGAGTTAGTATCTTAGAAAGATATGTATCAGATACGTTAAAGTGCTTTGCAAGAGTATATACACTAAGTTTTTCACTTTGAGCATGTTCAATCATGAATAGAATTGTGTGCAAAGCATAATTAGTTGCTTTCGTATATTTCAAATAATCACCACCTAAAATACATTAAAGAGCTTTTATGTCTATGATTATAGTGTCAACTATGGATCTTGTCAACAACTAAATTTATCTATAACAAGTGTTTTGTTTTTGATGGGTGGAAACCTATAAGTGCATATACAAAAACAAGTGAAAAATATATTTTAACTAATACTTAAAACCTAAGAATAAGTTATTTCCGTAAAAGTTAAAATAGCCATAAGACATAAAATAGCAAATTGTATCTTATGACTATTTTTATACGTTGCGATATCATGTATTAGTTTTATAATATATGATTTCATTTGCTTTGCTCCAGACGGCAGGATGTTGTTCTTACTCAAGTGAGTAAGAAGAAAGAATTATGTATATCTTCAAAGATGTTGAATACCATTTAAAGTTACGTTGACTTATTAATGGTATCTTTATAATGGAGTCCATCAGTAACAATTGATATCAATTTATTGAATCGACTGATATCCAGATTATCTCTACGTTGTTCTACAGCGTGCAGAAAGCCCATCATAATATTAATTAAATCCTTTATATCTATATCTTCCCGTACCACCTTGGCCTGCTGGGCTCGGATAAGAAGAGCAGCAAATGCCGACTGAAAATCATGTAGCACATCAGAGTTTGTCATCTTGGTATTTAAGGCATCTTTTAAAGCCTTGTTGTTAAAACCATCTTCCATAATGCCTATAAAGAAATCAAAAAATGCTTTACCTGGATCCGTATTATTCACAAGGGATTTAGCTTCTTCTGTAAGCTGCTGCTTATAACTAAGATAGACTGCCTCAAGCAATGCTTCTTTGCTCGGAAAATGGCGGTATACGGTACCGATGCCTACGCCAGCTTCACGGGCAATTTCACTTATAGGAATTGACAGACCCTTTTCTACAAAAATCTTATACGCCGCGTCTAGTATCTGCTCTCTATTCTGTTTTGCATCCGCCCGCAATGATTTTGAGTTATTGACAAGACTAGAATTACTAGGCTGTAGAGTAGTATATGCCTTGTTCACAGAGTGCTCTTTATCTATCATTGAGATAACCACCTTTCTTTTTCAATTTTACTTGAAAAATTGAATATTGACAACGGAATTATGATTCCGTATAATATCAACATAAGCGGAATTATAGTTCCGTTTATGTTAATCTAATTTTTAAAGGCGGTGTTTACTATGAATGAAAAAAATAAAAATATGAGAAGTCCAAGAGAAATCTTTGAACTTGCACAATCTATGTTTTTAAGCAAAGACTTGAGCAGTTTTTCTGATCTATTTGCAACTGACGCTATATTTGAATTGCCATTTCATACGCAAAAATCAATGAGGTTAGTTCAGGGGAGAGAGAATATCCACAATTATCTTGCGACGGTGCCGGTTACGCTTTTTAAACCAATAGGATATAAATCAATGACAATATATGAGACAACCGACCCTGAAGTTATTATAGCTGAGTATGACATGTATGGTGAAGTTATAGCTAACGGTAAGCCTTTTCAGAGGAGGTATCTCCAAATGTTTAAGGTTCATAATGGCGAAATTGTAACTTTGCATGACTACTGGAATCCTATTGATACCTTCGAAATACTCGATCGCTTGCCAGAACTTTGTACTATGCTCACACAGAAATAAAAGTAATCATTCTGAAAGATAATAGCATCTTTTTTAATGACTCAGAAGGAGATATATATTACTGACTATAATTAAGCTACTCAATAAATAGTTAACTTGAATTAAGAAAACTTTGTATTTAAAAGGAGAGATATAAGATGTCAAAAGTTGTTATTTTCAACGGTAGTCCAAGAAAAAGTGGGTATACTACAAAATTGTTAGAACAAGTGGCAAAAGGAGCGAAATCTAAAGGTGCTGAAATAATTGAATTTGATTTGAATGATTCTAGAATTCGTGGTTGTCAAGGATGTTTCTATTGCCGTACACATGATGGTTGTGCGGTTAAAGATTATTTGCAGCCAATGTATGAGGCTATTACCGAAGCAGATGCTATTGTATTTGGTTCTCCAAATTATGGTTATCAAATTACAGGTCAAGCAAAAATTTGGTTAGATCGTACATTTCCAATGGTTGGGGAAAATTTTATGCCGAGACATCCCGGCAAAAAGGTAGTATCGATATTTGTTCAAGGTAGCCCAAATCCTGAAATGGGCGCAGAGGGAATTAAAGCTGTTAATAATATTTTTGCAAGATATGGTTGGGAATTAGAAGATAGTATTCTTTGCTGTGGGACTACTGATTTTCATTCAGAAAAGCTTGAGAGGTTTAATTCTAATATAGAACAGTTTGAGGAGTTATCTTTGAGAGCACTTAAGGATGGGGAAAATCTAGTTAGATAAATTTCTAACATGCCACTACTTAAAGTTAAACTTACACCAAGAAAAACTGAACTTGTAAGCATGCATTATAAATAAATCTAATGCAGTTTAAAAAGATGGGTACAAGAATTAAAAAATTCTTGTACCCATCTTTTTGTTTGAGTTATCTTCAAAAATCCTACGACAAAATGGAAATTATATCTGTGAAAAAATTAAAGAAAAAAATAGTTTAATTTGTAATTATATACCAGCATGTAGCTTTAAATAGGTGAATTATTACGAAATGGAATAAAATCGAAATTTAATATCACAAATTGTATAATCATAAAAGAATTTGCTTTAAAAATCGTGTCCGAATTCCAGTAAAAAATGTGCCCTGTATAAATAGAGAGGTTTTTAAAAACAATTGGTATAAAATATTTCTTTCTAAAAAAATAAATAAAGAAGGAAAGATAGACAAAATTAAAGTGCAAAGGAGTAAAAAAATGAAAATTAAAGTTTTAACTGAAACAGAAAAGGATCAAATATTGAACTGGATCAAAAGTAAAAAGTTTTATAATCTGGATAACTTAATATTAGCTTTTAAGGAATTTATCAGAGATCTGTACAGAAAATACATTAAGGACGAGTACAGATTATTAATGGAGGATTTTATATCCGAATGTAATTTAATGATTCTAAGTTGCGCGAGAAGATTTAAAGGGCGCACCTTTGGCGAGTTAGTTAACTTTATTACAGAAACAGTAAGCAAAAGAGTAATTAGAATTAGTAAAAAGCATAGAAAGCTCTGTAAAGAAGATATTCTTGAAGATTTTGAAGATAACTTAGCTTATAAGAATTACCTTTTTCTTGTAGATTTTGAAGAGCAGCTGCTGAGTACCATGACTCTGGAAAGCAATTGTGATAGGTACTTATGTGGAAAAATATCTGAATATGAAATAGAGCTATTGAAGGAATTTATCTATGGCAGAGATTTAAAAGCTTTTGCTGAGCGTAGAGGAGTTAAGTACGAAAGTGTTAAGAGAGCACTAATAAGGGCTAAAGAAAAAGTTAAGAAGATAATGGAAGCTTTACATATTAACAGTGCTTATGATGATTATGTTTTACCTTAATTTATAGATAAACACGGCCGAAAGTAGACTCACACTCCGGTATATGTTTCCAAGCTTCAGCACTATAAAAAATTTTTATCAATCTAAAGCTTAGTATTTTGAAAATCTAAGAACATCTGATAAACTCGTACCTCAAACATATCAGAAGTCCTAAGATTTTCTAAAATACTTCGCTAACATTGATTAAAAAGTTTTTATATGTGCCTTCAGCTTTGGAAGCATATACCTGCGTATAAGTCAACTTTCTGGTGTGAATATCTATGTAAGGGAGGGGATTGAAATTAATGGTGATGAAATAATTGGGTTGCTTCTTAAGGCAAAAGAAGGGGATAGGACTGCTATGGAAGAGGTAATAAAGAGGTATACGCCTTTTGTTATTAAAACTGCCAGGAGTATATATGTAAAAGGCCAAGAGGTGGAAGATCTTATTCAGATAGGACAAGCATCAATAATCAAGGCTGTAAACATGTATGACACAGAAAGAGAAAATGCTTTTACTACCTATGTATTCAATACAATAAGGAGAACTTTGTATTTACTTATAAGGAGCAGTGTAAAAGATGCAAAATGCTGCAGTCTAAATACTTCTAATAATGAGGGCTGCGAGCTTATAGATGTTTTAGCAGGGGATGAAGATATTGAAGAAGAGATGATTAAAAAAGAAGAAAAGGCTATGCTTGCTAAAGCCTTAAGAAAACTTAATGAACAGGAAAAAGAGATTATCTACTGGTTTTATTTTGAAAAGAGAAGTCTAAGAGAGTATGCAAGTTTAAAGGGGATATATTATAAGACAGCTGGAGATAGAAAGAAAAAAGCACTTAGGAAGCTTAAAAAATGTTTAGAGGGGATGGATTTTAATGGCAATATATAGACAACTTCAAACAAATCTTTGGCAGGATGAATTTATACTGGAACTTGAAGCACTTGAA
Organism: Clostridium thailandense; assembly: GCF_019207025.1. Taxonomy (GTDB): domain Bacteria; phylum Bacillota; class Clostridia; order Clostridiales; family Clostridiaceae; genus Clostridium_AM; species Clostridium_AM thailandense. The sequence goes on from NZ_JAEEGC010000004.1 coordinate 54,803, forward strand.
AAGTATGTGTATACATATTTGATGACAAACCCAAGAACCACTCAATGTGGTATATACAGATTAGTAAAGAAGCTTATGGAGTTAGAACTTGGATTAGAATGGGAAACCATATATAAAATATTAAAAAAGCTTATGGATAACAACAAAATTGCTTATTGTGAAGAAACTGGTGAAATAATGCTAATAAACTGGAGCAAATATAATTTTATAAACAGCAGAAATACAATTCTATGTATCAATAAAGAACTAAAGGAAGTTAAAAATAAAGAATTTATAGGCAGACTATATACAATATGTTTGGAAAGAAACTATCCTGTAAAAGACATTTTTAATGGAGTTGTAGTTGATGGTTTAAAAATTGAAAATAAAGAGGAGGAGGATTTTTTAGAAGCTGAAGGTGAAGAAGTGGATTCTTTAAAAGCAGATAAAGAGGGCCTTTCAAGCCCTTTTGAAGCCCCTTATAAGGCCCTAGGGGAAGAAGAAATAAAAGAAGAATATATAAATAAATCTTATAATAAACAAAAAGTAACGAATAAAAGTATAAGCAGAATTCTTTTAGAGTTTAGCAAAAATATTAAGAAAGCCTCTAAAGATGAAATAGAAAAATTTATTGAATGGAGAAAGACTTTCGAAGAGGAATTTATAATAAAAGCTATTAAACAAGCAGTTAAGTATAAAGCAAAGCATATTGGATACATTGAAAGCATTATAAAAAATTGGGCAGCAGAGGGCATTACCACAATGAAGGAGCTTATGAAAAAATTTAAAAGAAATAAGCCTAGAGTCAATTCTGAAGCCTATAGATATCTGGATTAGGGGGTGGCATTTTGAATATAGAAAAAATGTACAATCTTGACGCGGAAAAAAATGTGCTGGCATCTATATTTATGTATAATGACAGCTTATGTGAAGTGATGGATCTGATAAAAGCTAAGGATTTTTATAGCTCAAAGAATAAAATAATATATAAAAATTTAATGGAAATGCACGACAAAAGGATACCTATTGATATCGTGACTTTTTGTGATAGAATGGGCGAAGCTTTAAAGGAAATAGGCGGAGTAAGCTATATAACTGAGATTATAAATTCTAGTGTTACAGCCACAAATATAAAGAGATATGGACAGATCGTAAAGGAAAAATCAAACTACAGAGAGCTTATGAAAATTCTTGAAAGTTCTCTGGATAAACTCAAAAAAGCTGAAGATTCCACGGAAGATATAATAGATTACGCTCAGAATTCCCTTATGAAACTAGATGCATCAGAAACAAAAGACACTGGAGAAATGCTGCCTATTATGGACAAATATATGGACACTCTGCAGGCCAGATATGAAAAAGGTGGAGCTATCCAGGGTATAAAAACAGGTTACAAAATTTTAGATAAAACCCTTGGAGGACTGCAAAAGGAGGAGCTAGTAATACTGGCAGGAAGACCTTCTATGGGAAAGACTGCTACAGTTCTTAATATAATTTTAAATTCTGTTTTTAAAGAAGAGGCAAAAGTGGCATTCTTTAATTTAGAGATGGGACCAGTACAAGTTATAGATAGGGTACTAGCCATATATACGGGAATTTTCATGGATAAAATAAAAAATGCAGAGTTAACGGACAGGCAGTGGTGTGCGGTAACAAAAGCTGCATCAGTTTTTGCAGGTTCCAATATGAAAATCTATAATAAAATTTTTAAATTAAGTCTTATAAAAAGTGAGTGCAGAAAGCTGAAGATAAAAAGAGGACTGGACATAGTTGTAATAGACCATCTCCAGCTTATTGAAGGTGTGAAGGCTGCGGAAAATAGAAATGTTGAGATTGCTAAAATTACAAGAGAACTGAAGCTTATGGCAAAGGAACTTGAGGTAACGGTAATTTTGGTTTCTCAGCTTTCTAGGGCACCGGAGGCCAGGAGCGATCATAGGCCTATACTTTCTGATTTGAGGGAGTCAGGGAGTATAGAGCAAGATGCCGACGTCGTTATGCTCTTGTATCGGGATGAGTATTATGATAGGGATTCTGAGGAGAAGGGGATTATTGAGTGTATTGTGGGGAAGAACAGGAATGGAGAGACAGGAGTGGTGAGGTTTAGGTGGGTGCCGGAGGTGCAGAGGATTTGGTAGGCATTGAACACTTAGCGAAACCGAGCGTCAGCGAAGGTTGAGCTTAGTGTGAAAGTCCGCATTACGTAGTGTAGCGGAGTAATGTGTTCCTTAATTTAAGTAAACATTGGAATTTTATCATTTTAGGTACTTATATGGATTAAAATGTAATATTATGTTATGATTATAATGGAAAAGTAGGGAGATTATAACTGACAAAGTAGATTTATATAACATGGTGGCATAGGTTGATAGGTAAAGAGCCAAGCTTGTGAAATATAAATTTTTCATTAAACTCATAGAAAAAGCACAATATATCTCACTGAAAGGATGATCAAAAATGATTTCATTACAAGAAGAACCTGTAGGTGAAACCTATAAAAAGTTAATTGAATATGCAGCAAGACAGAGTTTGCAGTTTGTACTTGCAGTTGATTTAAATTATCTTGAGGTTGAAGAAAGTTGTTCTAAAGCTTTAGCTCAGCTAGAGCCTTATTTAATTAAAAAAATCAAGCATAATAGCTGGCCTGGAACTAGGAGTTGTGGAGGCTGTTCAATGATATACTATTTTCAATGTAACAGCCACACAGTTTCCATATTGCAAAACACAGTTAATTCCCTTTATGCATGGCTCCATCCAAAGTTGCCAATGGATTTAAGCTTTATAGATGAAAAAAATCATGAATGGTTTGTTAGTACTGCTCATGAAGAAATGTCTTGGTTTGATGTATGTGATGAGGAAAAGCAGAATATTTTAGACTATGTTCCTAACTTACAGCTAAAAGAAAATAAAAGTAAAACTTTAGAGCAGTTGCTTGAGGATAAAGAAGCAAAGTTTTTAAATTTTGATAATATGAATTTATATAAGCTGGCAGAAGAAATTGTTAACTTTAAAAATTTACGGATGCTTTCTGTGGAAGATGATACTATAAATGAAATTCCAGAATTATATCAGTTATACCTAAAGATATAGGTAAGCTTAAGAATTTAACAGTGTTAGTATTAAGCAACAATAAAATAACTGCTTTACCTGATGAGATATGTGATTTAAGTAATCTTTGGATTATGTTTGTGGCCTTTAATGATATAGAGGAAATTCCTGAGGAGATTGGTAAGTTGACTAACTTGTGGTATATGGGGATTCATAATAATAAAATTAAGGAGTTGCCGGAGAGTATTAGGGATATGGGGGAATTAAAGTATATTTCTATGGTTAATAACGAGTTTGGGGATGTGGAGAGTGAAATTTCTAAGTTTGAGAATATGAAATGTGTTAGGGTTGATGCGAGATTTGAAAGTTGTTAAAGGGGGAAATTAATAGAAGAACGGTTATGAAATAGACAGTATATGTAAAATGTAATAAGTAATTTGAGAAAGAAGGGAAAAAATTGTGTAAAAGTACTGATGTACCGGGATCTATAGCAGGTTATTATTATCAAATATTACTGGCATGTAGAGAATTAACTAGTGATACACCTGATTTAGAAGCAGTAGGGGTAGAAGCAGAAGCTGATGTAAGAGTCATAAAGAGCGGTACAAAAAAATCAATAGAAGCAAAATTTCATAAAAAGAATATGGCACGATATGATGGTGAAATAATAAAAACTATATATAATTTTTATAGAAATTCACATGATGATGAAGCACTAGAATTTAGTACAAATGTTGCTCCTACAAAAGATCACAAAGATTTTTTTGATAATTGGAATAATAAATCGTTAACAGAAGAAGAAATGAATATGTATATTCTAAAGTGTTTATTTAAGCATTGCTGTTTTAACGTCAACAATTATAAAAAAAATTATAGTGAGTATAAGTCTTCTATTATTAAAAAAGATGGTAAAGAAGAAAAAGAGCCATACTATATGGATAGACTTCAATCTGAGATATTTAATGTAAAAATTGATGATAGTGAATTAGATAAGTATTCTTTAGTAAACAGTATGACATTAGATAAAGAATTTAGTAAGAAATTATCGTTCGCTTTTTATGATACCAAAAAGCTTGATACTATAAAAAAGCTTAAAGAAGATATAAATAGAAATTTGAAAAAAATTTGTAAGCGCAATAAAAGATCAATTACTGAAAATGATTATGATAAAATAAGAGATTTAATGATTGATAAATTCTTTATGATAATTACTTACAATACAGAGTTGCCAAGTGATCATACATTTAATGAACTAAAAAAATTTTCTAAAGATGACTTAGAGGATTGTATAAAAAATTATAATGTACAAAAAGCAGCTTGGTTAAACAATGAAAAAATTAATAATTTAATTAGAGCATTAGAAAATGAAGAAAAAAATTTTATTGATAGTGTAGAAATGACACAAGATTCTGCAAGAGTCCAAGAATTAATTAATAGACGTAGTGAAATTCAACAATTATTTTTAAATAAGATTATAGATGTTGATAGATACAATAAATTTATTTTTATATATACACTTAAGGACTTTGATTCATTTGAGGTTATTTTAAAATTAATCAATCAATTGACAATTTTATCAGTTTATAAAAACATAAATATAGACGATATATCATTTTTTATAGATAATAATAAATCTTTAGATAATGTATTCATAAAAGATTTATTAAATTATTCATTTAAAGCATGCCCTCCATCTTATAGAAATTTTAGAGCTATAATACAAGTGTTTTATGATAGCACAAATCAAAAATATTCAATTGATCCAAATCAAATTGTTATATTTCAAGCTGATTTTGGTTCTAACGAGAACCCATGTAAAAAAAAAGAAGATAGCTTAAATTGTGTATTAGATATAGCAGCAACAGATGAAAACTTAGAAAAAGAAATTGCATTATATAAAAGTATTAATTATAGATGTAGTGCTTGTATATACTTAACTGACAAAGATGAAGATACTTTAGATAATATACATAGTTTTCTATGTTGTAGGGGGTGTAAAAAATAGAATATTTGATTAATGATTTGAGACAAAAGAATTATATCATCAATGAATTAGAAATCGAAAATAAGGATTTATATCTAATAACAATCAGTGATAAGATTGTTATTCTAAAATTATTTAAAGATGATGAGAACATAGATAGCATAGTAGAGGATGCTTCTATTTTATCTGGTAAATTAAATAGTGACGATTTTATAAAGTTATATACTATTAGTTCGGATAAAGATAATGAAAAGAAGATATTAGATTTAAGAGCTATATTGTGGGATGTTTATATAATAGGAGTTCATTGGTTAACTGATAATAAAGATAAATTTAAAAAAGAGGATGTAAGCAGAATTGAAAGAAATCGCCTAATTGCTAGAAAAATAATATTAGAAGACTGTAACTTAAAGAAAATTAGCATGAAAATACAAGAAATTTTAGAACCTACAAAAAAATTAAAATCAATAATTATTAATAATAAAGGAATTAATGAAGAAGATTTATTTAAAGAACTTACAACTTCTGATGATGGCAAATATTTAAAAAATACTGAACTAAAATCATTTGAGGATATGAATAAGTATTTAAATAAGATAATAAAAGAAGTAAAAAACAATGATAAGGAGGTGTAGTAGTGAAAATAAGTGAAGTATATATAAAAAATTTTAGGGGGTATGGTGAAAATCCCAAAGATAGTGAAGGATATTATAGATTTGTCGATTTAGATAGATATAAATTTATAATATTTAGTGGGTATAATGGGTTTGGAAAGACAAGCTTTTTTGATGCCATTGAGTGGTGCTTAACTGATAATTTAAGCAGAATAGAAGATAAAGAAAAAATACTTATGAAAAGTAATTTGAAGAAAAGTCATTATTTAAAGTTTTTAAATAATACAGAAAAAGATAAGAATAGAGAAGTAGAAGTATGTTTAAAGTTTGATAATGGAACTAAAGTTATAAGAAAAACTAAATGCTCATCATTGGATGAAAATAAATATGAGTCTGAATTTACTGATGGAGAAAAAAATATTCTAAATAAGAATCAATTAAATAAAATATTTTTCGAAAATAAAAAACTTAAAGTTGAAAATTTGTTAAATACAAATTTTCTTGGTCAGGAAAACATTAATCGTATTTTAAGAGCGAAAAGCCCATCAGATAGAACAGAAGAATTTATGAATTTATTGGGATTATCAACATTGCATGAGATAGTGGAAAAATCAAAAAGTAATAGTAGCCTTTCTTTAATTATAAGAAAATCAAAAGAGAAATTGGAAAATATCAAAAAAGATAAAAAACAACTTGAAGATCAATTTACAGCAAATGGGTGGGGCCAGTTTGATGAATATAGTAATAATGTTAAAAGTATAGTTGAAAAATTAATAAAGGCTAAGGAAAATTTTAAATATTTAGATAAATTAAAGTTTAAATATCTTGATAAAGAGTATAAAACTATTAATGAATATGCTGATTTTATAGACAATTCAGTGGTATCAAAAGAAAGCCTTATAAATCAAAGAAATAAAAGTATAAGCAATTTACAGATCTTAACTGAAAAATTTTTAATATCAAAAATATTTATTAAGGGTAAAAAAGTAGCTGATATGAAAGCTATTAAAGATATAGATATTAGAAATTTAATAAACAAAGAAAGTACTAATGAAAAAATATTAGAACTATATATAAAATATTATGAAGAGATGGATTCAAAAAGTAAGAAGCTAATAGTAGAAAAAAATAATATTGTTGATATAAATTTAAAAAATAATCAAAAGCTTGAGGATAGTATCTTTAATAATGTCATTAACAGATATAAAAACATCATGAAATTAATAGAAGAATATAATTGTTTTATAAAGGGTAATTATATTAATGAATGTGCTAAGTGTATAGTAAGAATAAATAAATTAATGAAGAAAAATGATACGTACATAAAAAATATAGAAAGGTTATCTCAAAAAATTAATGAAGAAAAAAATATTATAGATGGTTTATCTAATATGTCAGATTCTTACAAGAAAATATTAAATAAGATTAAAATTTATTTAGAAGAGAATAAAGATGAAGATATAAAGTGTTGTCCTATATGTTTAAATAAAGATTTTACAGAAACATTTAAACAATTAAATGTACAATCCGATAAAGATGAATCAATAAAGAATCAATTGATTAAAATAATAAATATTACTGTTCAATCAGGTAATGAAAATATAGAGGAACATCAAAAGGTAATTGCAAAGAAAAAACAGGAAATAGATAATCTAAAGGATATATATAATAATAAAATATATAAAATCACTGAAAAATATGTAGATGAAAGTAAAGCATGTTTTGAAAAGATAATAGATATAGCATGTGAGAATGTAACTAAATCATTAAATAGAAGAGTAAAACATAAAAAATATTATGAAGATGTTATAAAGAAAAATAATGAACTAAAAAATATTTATGAAAAAGCTTATAAAAATATATTTGGTGAAGAGATTAATTATGAAAATATTAACGTAGTCAATAATGAAGATATTATGAAAGAGAAAAATATATATGATAAAATGTTAGAAAATTATTCTCAAAAATTTAATAAGTATAATAGCAAAATTGAAGAATTGAATAAACGATTAGCAGAGATAAAAGAAGAATTGAAAAATAGTGATGATTCAGATATAAAAAAATTAAATGAAAAGATTAAGGAAATAAATAATACTATAGAATTAATGAATGAAATTGAAAAATATAAATTTTCTGAAGTTAATAAAAAGATATTAAATTCATTTTTAAATGAAAGTAAAAATGAAAAAGATTTAAATGATGAATTACAAAAATATACAGATTACCAAAATGATATGAACATTATTAATGGACGTGCATCTAAGTTACAAGAAAGTAAACTGAAAGAATTAATGCAGTCTAATGTATCAATTCAATGGATTTATGATAAAATCAGTCCACACCCATATTTTAAAAAATTGGAGTTTAAATATGAGAGCGGTTCAGGTGGAACTAAGATGACCAATATAGTTTCACAAGAAAATGAGAACATGTATTTAGACCATATATTTAGTTCAGCTCAATTAAATGTACTTGCATTAAGCATTTTCCTAGGATTATCAATGAATCAAAATAGTGTTAAATTCAATCAGTTATACCTGGATGATCCAATACAAAGCATGGATGACATTAATATTTTATCTTTTATAGATTTGATGAGATGTTTTATAGACTCAGATGATTTTAAAAATGATATTATCTTATCAACACATGACTCTAATTTTGCAAAATTATTGATGATAAAAATGAGAAATAAAAAATATAAGATAATTAATTTTGAAAGTTATGGAAGTGAAGGTCCTATAATACAGTAAGGTTTATGTAGTAATAAATTAATGTATGTCAGATGAAGCTTTAGCAAGGCAAATATTTGAGTCCATCTAGTACTGTTGGAGACAGTATCAAGTTTAGGGAAAATTTTTTGTACAGCCTGTTGTGCTTGCTAACAATATGTTTTGCTGTAAAACAAGACATAACATTTTTAAGATTTACAACTGTAATGGATGGAAACATGGGTATGATAGATAAGAGAATTAATGCTATACATAATAAAAGATACAAACAATAATTTACAGAAAGGGCTTGGTAAATTATTGGGTACAGTTAATAATGCTTTAAATATGGTATTCTTGTTTTTGTTAAGTAATACAGGAAAATTGAATTTTTTGCAGAATAATTATTATAGCAATAATATGCCTTTTTATTTTATAAGTGCTTGAATAATTTATTTAATAAAATAATATAAATCTGATGATAGAAAGAGGTATAAATATGGTTAGTAAAGAAAAAATTTTAGAACTACTTAATACATTGCACGAGCATACAATGGCAAAAGATATTTTTGTACCAGTTTTAAAAAAAATGAAACTAGGCGGAGTTAAATTTACCGGTGGACCTGAGGAACAAGGAATTGACATAGAATACTATGAACTAACTGAACCTGAAAAACATAAGAGCTATGTAGGGATACAATTTAAAAAAGGTGACCTGATCTATAGTGGGAAGGGCTCGAAGAACTCGGTAAAAGAAGTGAAAAATCAAGCTGAAGAAGCTTTTGAAAAAGAAATCCATGATATTGATTTACATGGAACTGTTTACATATCTAGATTTGTTGTTGCAACTACTGGAGATATAAATGAAAAAGCAAGAACATTTATTGGACGGGCACGTCAAAAGGGCAATGATAGAAGAATAGATTACTGGATTGGTGATAGACTTGCAGAATATATACAGACTTACTGGATAACCGAATTTATGCAATATTTTCATATAAGTGAGGATGATGATAAAAATGAAGATGAAGAATTCGAAGATCATGTTGTAGATAGTGAGTATATTTATGAAAATTATAAAGACTTGATTAGCAAATGTGAAAGAGTAAGAGGAACCATTAGTGGTATGGAATTGGATATTTTGAAAATAATTATAAGATTAAAAGTATTTAAAGAAAACTCTAATGTTACTTTATCAGATTTACTTTTTGAGTTAGGTAAATCAGAAGACTATATAAGTAATGAATTAAACAACTTAGCTAGAAAACTAGAATATCTAGAATTTTATGAAAACGATATATATATAAAGGGTAAAGCAAGCTTTCTTGTTGAACTTGCAATGAAAATTATAGATGAGTTAATTGATGCTGAAGAAGAAACTGAGTCTGCTGAAGAGATATTTGATTCACTAATAAGTTAATCTCAATTGGTTTCAGAAAGTCTATTTTTAGGCTTTCTTTTTATGGACTTTAGTCTGTTGAGCGAAAGCGAAACATTAGCAAGTGGGACATATGCCCCACAAAAGTGCCAAGTATTACCTAAAATTTGTAACAATTTGTTTATGCCCCCCGAGGGTTTTAATGAGCGCAGCGAATCTGCTAATGGTGGTGATCTTCAAAAGTATATGCAAATGAGCTAGAACAGTTTAGAGGATTATCATACGTTTATATATTGAAATACCTTAAAGTATCAGCTAACAAAAAATTTCTGTCCAGCTTGGCTTGAAAAAATAGCCAAGCAACACCTGCGATACTAGGTCAAGTCCGGATAAGTGCACTAGTGTCGGAAATTCGAAACGTTAATAGCTGTTGACTAAAAAAGTGTAAGTATGTTCAGTTCAATGAAATTTAAAAAGGAGATAAAGATGAAAATACTAATAGATACAAAAGAAAATCAAGTTAAGATTGGAAGTGCTCAAATTAAGTACACTTATTCAAATAATCACTTATTCTTGCATACACGGGATATCTACTGCATCTCTAATGATGAGTATGAACTTAGTAATACTAAAAGTGATTCTTGTTTATATCAGCTTATAAAAGACGTGAAAATAGAGGAAATACCAAACAACTTATCAATTAGTTTTTTGAATATAAAAAACAATAAAACTGAACAACCTATGGAGAGAGTAATGATGCCTTTTCAGGTAGTAGAGTTTATGAAACATAACGATAATTTCTATGTTATTTTTTCTAGATTCCTTGATGACTATGAATGGGAAAGTAATTGGACTATAAATTATTACTTTGAGAGGTTAGAAGAAGTGACTAAAGATAATAGTGAGATATGGGTGAAAGGTGAGCATCCAACCTCTACGTACACAGAAGAGGAAAAATGGTTATTTATGAGAATAGATAATAGTATATTAGATATTAAATCATCTCTGGATGTAGCTTTAGCAAAATTGGATAATATAGAAAAAAAGTTAGAGGAATCATTTTATGGGTTAAGTGATTACACTAAATTGATTACAAAATGGGAAAAATGTATTGATGAGAAATCTGAGTCGTTTTGGCAGAAATTATTTGAGGAATATTGCTGGATATTAGCTCAATGTTTCTCTGACCCTAATATTATATTGCAACCGCAGGCATATGTTGGCGGAATATGTATTGATGGTAAGAAAGGAAATTATGTTGATTTTACTTATAAGAATGCTATAACAAATAGTATAAATTTAATTGAAATAAAGTCTCCTATTACGAAATTAGTAGGTAGAAAATATAGAAATACATACATGTTATCGAGTGAGCTTTCAGGAGCAGTAAATCAGCTAATATATTATAAAGATGAACTACAAAAAAGTTACTATCAAAATATTGATGAAAGCGATAATAAGAAAAGATATATGTCTAATAATCCAAAGTGTATATTGATTATAGGCAATTTATCTAAATTAAATGTAGATGAAAAAAAATGTTTTGAATTATTTAGAAATGAGTTAAGGAATATAATAATAATAACTTTTGATGAATTGCTATTAAAAGTAAAAGAAATGATGAGATTATTTGTAAAAGATAAACGTGATATCACACTTTATAGATAGCTCAAGTATCGAGTATGTAGAAGTAGATAAAAAATTAAATAATATATGCGGTTAAAATGGTGTGCAAATTTTTTAATAATTAGAAAAAGATGGTAATGTGGGTCTAGTTATATATTAATGACATAAATTATTTTTGAAGGGAACAAATTTGAATATGGAGCTATTATATGTATACATTAAAGAGTATGAGTGTTTCAAAAATGTTGATTTTCATTTTAGTATAAAATATAAATTTGAATTTAAATCTGGAAAATTAAAATGTTTTGAAAAAGAACAATCGAATATTACTGGTTTTTGGGGAAAGGGAATCACAAATTTAAATGTTATTGTTGGTGATAACGGAGCTGGTAAAACTACACTTCTAAAATGTATAATGGAGTGTATTACTTATGAAGGAGCATTTGCTAATGCCAGTTGTTTTTTTGTGTTTTTTGATAAAGTCAGCTCTAATATTAAAATTTATACATGTGGAATGGCAATTAATAGAGAAAATATAGAGAATAACATTGAAGGCCTTGATAAACTAGAAGTTTTTAATAATTCAGAGCGAAATGGATATTTAATGCCACAACTTAAAAAAAATAAATTGATTTTTTTAAATAATATGTTAGGTCATAGTGATTACTTATATGAGAAAGATGGACAAGTGCTTGACTTTTCAGTTGGCAGTTTGATAAGACAAGACTTCAAAAAAAAGTTTGAGAATAGACATATAGATAGCAAAGAAAATATATTAGTGAATTTTTTTAATAATGAAATTTATAGACAGCTAGAGTTTGTTTATAATTATAAATTTAATGATTTTGAGAACACAATTCCGTTTGAATTACCTAATAAGTTAGATGCATCGTTTGTAAATAACATAAATAATCTTAAAAACATTTATAATGAATTAAAGAAATATGGAGATGGATTTAGCGAAAATCTTACACCTGAAAAACAAGAATTTCATAAGAAGATAGAGAATATGGTATATTTAATTCATAATATAAGGGAAAGGAGTTTATATGAGGATGACAAAGAAAAATGGTGTGCATTAATGGCAGAAAATATAGTGTCAAATTCTATAAAAGAAATTACTGTTTCACCTATTGTACCATCTGATAGAGAAAAAGAATTAGATAGTTTTCTTGATGCATATGAAAGTTTAGATAAAAATCAAAATATATTATTCCTTTGTAATAATTTTCTTGATAATGTAGCAAAGAACTTAAATAAAAGAAATTCATTTTATAAAGAATTACTTAAGCCATATATAGATTTCATTAAATGGATAATACAAAACTATAAAAAAATTAATTTTGATTTTTCTAAAATAGGATTAGAACTATTACATTCACCATTATTTTCAATTAGAATGAGTGAAAATGACAAAAAAATATTTGAAGAATTTTTTAAACATTATCAAAGAAGCTGTATACCATTTTATTATTTGAATTTTAAATGGGGACTTAGTACTGGAGAGAATAACTTTTTAAGTACTTATTCTAGATTATATTCAACTTTAAAAAATGAATTAGATGGTGAAATAGGAGAAAAAGTTATAAATAATTTCGAAGATGGTGAGGTGGAATGTACTAATATATTATTACTTATTGATGAAGCAGATTTGTCTTATCATCCAGAATGGCAAAGTGCTTTTATCGATTCAATGCTAAGATTTTTACCCTCTATTTTTAGAGATTGTGATATCCAAATAATTTTAACCACACATTCTCCAATTATGTTATCAGATGTTCCAAAGAGTAATGTAATATATCTAAAGAAAGGTAGGAATGACTCTAATAATATACACAAAGAAACCTTTGGTCAAAATATATATACTTTATTTAATGATGCATTTTATTTTGGAAATTCCAAAGTCGGAAATTTTGAAGAGAGATATATAATAGGAAAATTTGCAAAAAATAAAATAGAAAAGGTAACTAATACTTTAAAAGATATTCTTAACCATCAGGGAAGAGAAGAAAGCAACTTAAAGATTGAGGAGGTAAAAGAGATCATTAGGTTGATTGGTGAACCGGTTATTAAGTTCGCATTAAACGAAAAATTGAAAGGAGTATTAGAAAAACTTGAAGAGCATAAATCTAATGAACTTCAAGTCTTAATGAAATCCTATGACAAGCTATCTTCTAATGAGAAAAAAGAATTAATAGAGTATATAATAGGAAAGGAGGTTTGATTATGGAGCTAATTTATCTATGGATAAATAAAACTCAAAACAATTTTATTAATAAAAGTGAAATATGTTTTAATAAAGCATACAAAATAACATTTGATAGTAAAATTAAGAACCTAAAAATTGATGTCAATGATTCTATATATAATATCTTTGAAAATAATGTCATTAGCAATGTTACTGCAATTGTTGGGAAAAATGGTTCAGGAAAAACGACTTTGCTTAATTACATTTACGATACAGATGTTATACCTAAAAGAAGTGAAGAGAGAGAAGAATATATTATTTCACATAAACAAAGAGAAGAAATTGATGAAACGCTTCAAATTTTTAGATTTAAAGAAAATAACAAGTGGAAAATAGAAATTTATCATAACTTTAATGATAATATAGAGTTAACTACTAAAAATGACGCTGTTGTTATTAATGTAAATGATAAAGATTATAATTTTGGAGAGATTTTACAAGATAGACAAGGTTTATTTTCAATAACAAAAGTATATTTAACCAATAGTAGTTATTATAAAAATCAAGGGTTTTCTTTGGAATATGGCAATACAAATAAAGTCTCATTAAATATTTCTACAATAGATGTGCTATCAAAAGACTTCTATAGAAAAATAGTGGGATTTCCTACAGAGGGAATTAAAGACAATATTTTTAATGGCTTGCAAGACATGATTATTTCAACGAAAAACCATCAGAACTTACAAGAGATATGTGATGTTATTTATTTTAATTATATTTTGAGAGAAAATAAAATATTTGGAATGAAAATACAGAAAGCATTCTCTATTACAAATGTTATTACTCCAACATTGCTAGAGAGGTTGCCGAACAAAGAGCCTTCTACATACACTTCTGGCAATGATTTTGTAGTAATAACTAAAAAGAAAATAGAAGAGTGGAGAGTGTTTTTTAAGAAATCTTCTGTTAGTTATAATAATATTATTGATGGACTATATTTAAACCTATTGTTTGAATTACATTTTTTAGATGAAAGTATTGGTAGTAAGTTAAGTACACTAAAATCTATTAATGATGTAAAAGAATATATTGATAAATACCTAGGTAAATGCAATGAAGAATATAAAGAGTATTACATATTAGCAGCAAATGAAATTGAAGAGTTTAATAGAATTATGGCTAATGTTTCTGAAATTGATAATATTTATCCCAAACATGATTTAGCTTATATTTATGGAAAAATTATAGATTATGAGAAGGATTCTGATTTGTATTTGAATTTTACAACATTTATTACAAAATGTGCTTTTAATGAAAGGTCTTTTATACTAAAATATATTAAGATTAATGGACTGGAAATGTCGTCCGGAGAGAGAGCTTATTTGAATTTTTTCTCTTGGCTAAACAGCTTGACTTTTTTAAATCATATTTCACAAGAGATAATTCAAAGTACAAATGAAAATATACTATTACTTATTGATGAAATTGAATTATATTGCCACCCAGAGTGGCAAAGAATATTTATTAAAAAATTATTGAATGAGATAAAACTTCAATTTACAGGTAAAAAAATTCAAATACTATTTACAACACATTCACCTATTACTCTTGGAGATATTCCTCATACAAATGTTGTTTATTTAGAGAATGGTAAAGTAAATGAAAAGGAAATAAAGACTTTTGGGCAGAATATTTATAATTTGTATAAAGACCCCTTTTATTTAGAAAGTGAAAAAGGATTGTTTTTTTATGATATTATGAAAGATGTTTCTAGAAAATTGGACAGTCTTATAGTTTCAGCTAAGCTTGGAGATAAGGTGGATTACAGCGATATAAAATACTACAATTATATTATTAGTATTATTGGTGAGCCAGTTATTAAAGCAACTTTAGAATCTAAACTTCAAAAATTAGAAAGTGAATATAAGTCAGAAAAATTAAAAAATATTATAAGCTATTATAATGAGCTATCGAAGGAAGAAAAAGAAAGACTAATTGAGCATATCATTAAAGAGCAGGAGGACAATTGATATGATAAGAATTGAGTTGTCTGGAGAAATAGAGGAGAAGCACATACAATATTTCAAAAGTAATATTATTCCTAAGCTTATAGATAGTAGACGTCGGTCTTATATTCATGACACATATAAAGCAGCCAATATGGTTAAAAAAGATTGTTTTCTTTTTAAGAAAAAGTTTATAAAGCAACATAATTATTTTATTGGATTTGTTAAAAATAAGTATAAAATATTTGCAGCAGGTAAACCGAGCGAATTAAAAAAATTGAAAGATCAGATATATAAATTATTTCCTCTGGTAATCAGTTTGATTAAATCTGGATATAAGAATAATAAAGATCAGATGTATGGTGAGTATTTATATAATTTATTTGGTTATGAAGATTTTAAAGTGAAAGATTTGTACTATTATATTAAGAAAAAAGCACAGGAGAACTCAAAAAAAAATAAGTATTGTAAAGAGGTCAGATATGAAATGGTTAGGCTTTTAAATTTTAATTATCCTAACCTAAATAAGGAAATTAATAATAGATTGTCACCAAGAGGAAAAGAATTATCTGCAAATGAGTTTGAAAAAGAATTTAGAAAGTTATCTGGAATTAATATTACAATGGATAACTTTAAACAAATAGATATCTTTAAAGAAGAATGGAATGATTATGCATTTATTATGGAGACTGGTATAAGGGTGTGTCCATATTGCAATCGTCAATATATAACTCCGGTTTTCTCAGATAACGGTAAAATGAGGGCTGATATTGATCACTTTTTATCTAAAAGTAAACATCCTTACTTTTCAATGTCATTGTACAATTTAGTACCAGTATGTAAGTCGTGTAATCAATCTTTAAAGGGGGCAAAAGAATTTGAATTTGATGATATAAATCCTTATGAGTACAATCTAAATGATTACTTCACTTTTAGAGCTGATGCTTTAACTAATGAAATATTAATTGATGGAATACATGTAAAGACTAAGGAAATAACAAAACATTTGAATACATTTAAAATAGAACCTCTATATAACTATCATCAAAATCAGATAGATGAACTAATTAAGAAGAGAATTGCATATCCGGAAAGCTACATAGAAAAATTATATAATGATAATAAGGATTATTTCAATGATGTGAGTGAGGTAAAACAGCTTATTATAGGATATATAAATGATAAGAGCAAGTTAAATGATGAAGCTTTCCTTAAATTACGACGTGATGTAGCGGATCAGCTTGGTTTTTTAAATAGTAAAATAGATGATGTTCAAATTGAAAAACTTAAGATTATATTAAATAAGAGAAGAAGAAAGTAGCAAATTACTTAGTAGAAATCCTTATATACAGCGATTAGCAAAACAAATTGTTAGCAAGGCGAACTTTTAGGTTCGCTTATTACCCCTGGGGTAGTTGTGAAGCATTGGTTGAACTTGCTATTTCTAAGTAATATAGAGCTTATACTTTTTTAACATCTGAGAAATATTGAAAATAGGAGATTTGAATGCTGCAGAAAATCTTAATGGTAAATTTAATTTAAAACAAGAATTCCAGAAGGGAGCACGGCAGAATCTACTTTTGCTTTTCAAAATTGGTGAATTTTTAAATGAGCATCTTAAATCAAAATTTGGAAAATATAAAGAATATGTGTTCTTATTTGTAAATTTGTAATATTGTGTTATCATTTATATAAGTCTACTTATTATTTTGTTTAAAGGATTTTAAAGGAGTAAGATGATGGCTACAAATGATAATACATTAAAAACATTAGGATTTATATATCAATCGTATATAGCTCTTATTAAATGTCTTGAGATGGATAAGGGTGATAAAGTAATTATAGAAAATTTAGGAGATGTAAGTTTAATTTCTGCCAAGGGCATTTCAGAGCAGATTGAAGTCAAACATCATTTTGGGACAACTAGTATTTCTGATAGAAGTGATGAAATTTGGAATACTGTTTGGAATTGGTATAACAATTATGATGAGTGTAAGGACATCCAAAAGCTAATTTTGTATACAACAGCCAATTTATCAAATAAAAATACATTTAATAATTGGAATAATAGAAAAATAGATGAAAAGTATGAGCTTTTTAAAAAGGTTGGGGAAGAGTTTAAAGGAGAAGAGGGCAGTTTTACAAAAATATACAACAAGATATTTGATAGTAATCATAGTAAATCAAATTTAAAAAGTGTATTAAAAAGATTTGAAATTAAACCTAAGCAAGAAACTATAAAGACAATTCTTGACAAGTATGAGAAAAATATTTTTAAATTTTTAGGTGATAGAGATAGAATGGATGAGTTTGTGTCAGCAATTATAGGTATATTAATGACACTTCCTATCAAGAGTAATTGTTGGGAAATAACATATGAAGAGTTTGATTCTATTTTTAAAAAATTTGCAAATAGATTTACAGGTACTAGTAGTATACCGCTTCCAACTGAATTTGAAGATTATGAAATTACTACTGTTGAAAATAACGAACTAACAGGTAAAAAGTTTATTGATGAAATAAATAGAATTGAATTGTCAAGTGAGTTAGCTGAAGCGATTACAAATTACAGCAGAACATATAAGACAATTATTAGGTATTTTGATTCTAATATTGTGAAATCAAAAGATTTAAAAGAATATAAAAAGGACTTAGGAAAGACATTAAATAATAAGCGGAATAAATACCGAATAATATCTAAAAAAGATCCTGAAAGTGTTATTAATAATTCTCAAATAATGTATTATGAATCAATGGAAATGGAGCTACAAAATATTAAAGGTATTTGTAATAATAGAGTTTTTTTTCAACAAGGTATGATGCATATTATAGTAGATGATGGTGAGCTTAAGTGGCATGTAGGAGATGAATAATGGCTATTTTACATATTGAAACTTTAATGTTTAATCCGATTTTTACGAGCAAAATAATTCAGTGTTTTATGACAGGCTATGAGAAAGAGTTGGATTTTAAAATGATTTTTTATATATTACCAGTTGTGATGTATAAGGACGCTAGAGAAAGATTAAATAGTGCACGAAGTGATAGTACAATATATTCCATATTTGCAAAGGAAATTAATTTTAAGGAGTATGGAACAAAATTAAATTCAAAGCTTTGTTTAAAGCATGTAAAATATGTGTTTGAAGATTATATTAAGATAACAAAGCAATCCATTATTATTTTAGCAAATCAAGAAAAGATTAGCATTTCTAATATTATAAGCTTACAAGAGAAGCTTCCTTATAATAAGACTCCCAATTTGATAAGAGATTATTTTAAAGCAGCATTTTACCTGGGAAAAATGTTGAAGGGTATGCAAATTGAAGAATTTGAAGACTTAATAGGTTTAAAATTAGATAAGTAGGTGATGATCATAAAAAGTTACATTGAAGCTATAATTTTGTTAAATGAAGAAAATGAAAGATATGTTGATTTGACCGAAGGTGTTAATATAATAACAGGAGAGTCGAAAACTGGAAAGAGTGCATTAGTTGAAATAATAGATTATTGCCTTTGCAGTTCAAGCTGTACTATTCCAAAAGGAAGAATTACAGAATTTGCGGATATATATTCATTAATTATAGTAATTAACTCTCAAAGGTATATAATTGCCCGTAAAGCTCCTTATACATATAGAAAAGAGATGTATATTTCTCGGATATCAGATAATATAAATTATAAGTCAATAAATATGAAGTTTTTTGAGGATTGCAAGTTTTATAATTATAAAGTTATTCAGAAACAAATTGAAAAACTTTTAGGCTTAAATGTTACAAATTTAAAGGATGATGGTGAAGAGAAAAAAGAATCAGCATCATTGAGAAACATGACATCATATATGTTTCAACATCAAAATTTGATGGCAAGCAAATTTGCACTTTTTTATAGATTTGATGATTATCAAAAGAAAAAAGATATAATAGAGCAGTTTCCAATATTTGCGGGGATAGTGGACCAAGAATTTTATTCAACGTTAATGTTAATAAATGCTTATAAAAAAGAATTGAAAAAGCTATTAGCTAATCAAGTAAGCAATGAGAAGATTAAAGAGGATATTAGAAATAACTTAATTGATAAATTTAAAGAATACTTTGCTTTATTGGGAAGAGAATTAAATGACAACCTAACATTGGATAGTTTGATTAACTTAGGAAATGATTTGCCTAATCTTAAAGATGAATATTCTTCAAGTGAAATTGTAACAAGGTATAATAAGTTAAAGAATGAAATAGAAGAATTAAGAGATAAAGAGGATATATTAAAAAGTAAAATTTCAAATTTAGAATCAGCAGATGAAAATAGCAGCTCATATATATCTTCTTTAGAAGTATTAAAACAAAAATCTGATTTATCTAGTGATGAAATTAAAGAGTATATTTGTCCGATTTGTGGACACGAGTGTGGCGATTTAAATGAGATTTCTATAGATGTTAAAGAAGCTACTAAATGGTTATCAGAAGAAATGAAATTGATAGATTTAAGTAACGATAATTTATTTGAAGAAAAGAGAAAATTAATTAAAGAAAAGGATAAGGTAATTAAAGAAATTAAGAGAAAATGGGCTCAAAAACGAAGTATGGAGAAAGAGTATTTGGAAAAAAGTTCAAGATATGATTTGGAGAATAAATTAAATTACAAAAAGATAGAAATTAAATTTTTAATTGAAACAATTGATAAGGGATTATTTAATTCTATAGATGAAGAAATAGTTGAACTTCAGAAAAAAATAGTACAATGTAATGAAGATATAAAAGCTTTTAATCTTGAAGAGTCCAAAGAGAATGCAAAAAATAGTATAAATAAAAATATGAACAGATTAAAAGTTCATTTAGATTTTGAAGAAGAATTTAAACATTATAATCTCTATTTTGATTTAGAAGAATTTGAACTTTCTTTGAGGGGTAAAAACAGAGGAGAAAAAGTAATTTTAAGTGAAATGGGAAGTGGTGCAAATTGGGTATCATGCCATATTGCTCTTTTTTTAAGTCTGTTAAGGTATTTTGCATCACAAGGAGAAAAATCACCGATGCCTACAATGATGTTTTTTGACCAACCAAGTCAAGTATATTTTCCACAAGACAATTTGGAAGATACTAAAAAGAGTAATATAGAAACTGAAAAGGATAAGCAGGCTGTAACAAAAATGTATAAAGTTATGTTTGATGAAATTGAAGATACATACAAAGATACAGAAACAAAACCTCAACTAATAGTTGTTGATCATGTAAATTACAGTACTATGCAGACGAAAAAAGAACAAGATTATTTCAAAAAATCCACAAGAAGAACTTGGAGAGGTATGGAGGCATTAATTTAATGCTGAAAAATAAAATATACATTAATTAGATTGAATGTAATCAAGGTATGTCTAGGTATCATAGGCGTCATTTGCTAAAATAGCGAATTCGCTGAGCTCATTAAAACCCACGGGGGACGTAAATAAATTTTTAACTATTTGTTTTGCTAAGATAGTTATAGACAAGCAACTTAATAAGATATTTTAAGTTATATAATCAATAAAAAATTGTTCTTTAAAAAGAGTAAGGTTAAGCGCGTTCACACCCATATAAGGGCATAAATGACCCAGTATACGAGGAGTAACGCTAGCACCTGCTCTAGAATGCAAACTAAGGAATGATAGAGGCACATAAGTTATGTACTCAGGGAGACATGGTAGGGTCAGCATTAGAGCTTTTTAGGTAAACACCTTTAAATTATTGGTAAAGGTGAACTTCTAATGGGGCTGTCTACTAAACTCTAGTAAAATAAAGTTATATATTCAATATAACTTTATTTTACTAAGTTTGTCTTGTAGTACAAATTGAAATTCTATGAAAACAAGAGAATATTAAAGAAAATATTAAATTATTGAGGCAGGGGGGAATAGAGTTGAGTAAAACTTTGGAGATTACAAAAATAAAAAAATTAGATATTTTACAAGAAGATTTTGAAAACTTATCGCAGTATAATAAATTTGATTTTAATAAAAAGAATATTGCAGTTATATATGGTCCGAATGGTACAGGCAAAACCACACTATCAAAGATATTTAACCATGAGGAAGATACTGAATATACTGTTGAATATATTGGAAATACATATAGTAATAATGAAAATAAGCTATTTCATGTAATTGCAGATCAAAATAATAGAAATATTATTGCTGGGGAAACGAAAGATTTTATTTTAGGTGAGAATATTGCAAAGGAAACTAAGTTAAAAAAGAATATAGATAGTGAATATGAGAAACTTTTTGGAAATTTAAAGGAGGTTTTGAAAAGTAAGTATAAGATAACTAAGCAATCTGCATATTTAACAGAAAAGATTCAAAACTTAAAGTTGAAAAACATAATTAAAATAATGGCAAATAAAACGAAGAAAGTTCAAGATGTTGATATGGATATATTTATTGATACATTTAATAAACTTGGAGTCAATGATTTACCAGAGTTTGATGATAATCTATTTGAGTACTTTATTATGAATAGTATTGATAAAAAGGATCCAATTTGTAGAACTATTGAACTTGATATATCAAAAATTAAAAAAGTAGAAAAAATAAGTGTGATTGATGAAAGCAGTAGTGCTATTCAAATTTTGGAGAAATATAGATATGTATCAGATTGTATAGTATGTGATACCACAAATATAAACCATGAAAAACTTATAGAAAAAAAATCGCAACTCCGGGAAGATATAAAAAAAACATTAGATACTGTTTCAGAAGAAATTCTGACTGAAATTGTAGATAAAATTGAAAATGGAGATCCTTTTGAAATGAAAGCTATTGTATTTGATGCTTTAGCAAATGGTTCTCTAGATAGATTTGAAGAACTTCAAGTTATATTAAGAAATTATCTAAATATAGTTTTAGATAATATTAATAATGATTTTTATTATTTCTTTAAAAATAGTAGCTTGGAAAGGTATTACAGTGAATATAAGGCACTTGTAGCTCAGAAGTTAGAATTAAGCAAATCCGATGAACAATTGATAAAAAATATCATTAGCGAAAACTTGGATAAAGATGTTATCTTGAAGAGAGATGATAATAAGAACATTATTATATATCTTAATAATACAAAACTGTTAGAAACCGATAGAAAGGACTTACAATTAAGTTCAGGAGAACAGAATTTTATTTCAATAGCATTCGAATTGCTAAAAGCTAAAAATAGTAATAAGCCAATTATTGTATTAGATGATCCAATTTCTAGTTTTGATTCAATTTATAAGAATAAAATTGCATTTTGCATTATTAAAATTTTAAATAATAAAAAACAATTAATACTGACGCATAATACGGATTTAGTTAGACTACTGGATGTGCAATATCAAAATTGTTTTGACTTATATTTATTTAATAATAAAAAAGATGAAACAAATGGATTTATACCAGTGAGTAAAGATGAACAAAATATATTATTATATATGGATAAGTTGTTAAATTTATTAAGAGGAGATATTGATAATGAAATTTTAGATGAAAAGTTATATATTATTTCATTAATTCCATTTATGAGAGGGTTGGCTAAAATTATTAATGGAGCAAATAGGAAAAAATATAATGATGAATTAACAAAGTTAATGCATGGATATGAATCTGATAAAGTAAATTTAACAGAAATATATAATGGATTGTTTGAAAAACAAATACATAGTGAGTATATTATAAATGCACAAAATATAGTAGAACTTGATTTGAGCAATGTTGAAATATTAAAAAGTGGAAAGTATGATTTGCTAAATAAGACACTAAAACATACATTGATGTATTTGTACTTAAGATTAAGTGTAGAAAAGAAATTAAGAGAAAAGTATCCAACTGAGACTAGAAAGTGCGAACTTTTAGGAGAATTTATTGATAAAGCTTTGAAGGCGGAAGATAAACAAGAGGCACGCATAAAATTGAACTCTAAAAAAACTTTGCTGAATGAATTTAATCATTTTGAAGGAAACATGAATATTTTCCAACCAGCAATAGATATTGCGGATACAACACTTGAAAAAGAAAGAATTGAGATACTAGATATATTAAATACTTTATAAAAGAGAGAAAAATTAATATTATTAAAATTTATACTGTTTTTTAATGTCATGAAGGAGAAAAAAATGAGAAAGTATAGTGCTGAATTTGGATTGAATATGTATACATCTTTAAAAACATTAATCCCAGTTGAACTCTTAAAGGATTTTAAAGGAGAAGGAGATTATCATATATATATGATTTTATCATTTCCTAGAACAAGAATTAAAAAAGATTCCATTTGTGTTAAAACAGGTGGGTTATCCTTTGATATATTGCAAGGAGAGAAGGATTTAGAAGAAATTTATCATATAAATCAATTTGCTTTTTTTCCAAACATTGACCATAATAATGTTGAATGGGATATAACTAATTATGATGAACACTTAGAACTTAAGTATGGAATAGATGATGCTATAAAAATTTATAATAACTATCCACAAATTAAGAATAGTATGACATTAGAAAATCATTTATTAAGATTTAATAAGCCATTTAAGATAGAGTCAGATGAAATTTTAAGGCAAATTTTGTATCAAAATCGAAAAGACTTTCAAATGGAGGTTCTTTACATAGGACAAGCATATGGAAGTAACGGTAAAAGAAAAGCACAAGATAGACTAGCTTCACATTCAAAGCTGCAGGAAATATTAACTGATAGTTATAGTAAATATAGAAATAGAAGATTAATGGCATTACTATTGCAAATGACACCTCTTCAAATGTCAACTATTGATGGATATAATAAAGATATTTATGCATCTGAAAATGAAGATATTGCACATATAAAAAAAGTTATAAATAGTAATGTTGATGAAAAACAAGTAATAAATATAACAGAGGCTGCACTTATCAATTATTTTAAACCCTATTATAATAAAAACTTTGTTGAAAATTTTCCTTGTGAAGGACATAAAGGGTATTTAGATTATTATAATTTAGATTATAATTGTATTACAGTGGAACTAGATTTGGAATTTGACAAATTTCCTAATATTGCACTATTTACAGAATCAAACAAAATAGGATGTTGTTGGGACTATATCCAATATAATCTTTATAATAATCCTAAGCGTAAAAATATGTATGATATATTTAAGAATGAAATATGAATTTAAATTACAACCTATATTAAACTAAATTGTTTTTTAGGCACATAAAATGTACTTTTGCATTGTTATTAGCAAGCTCAGGAAATTTTCCCTCGCAAATACCCCAGGGGTGTAAAATTTGGTAATTTGGCAATAATTAAAAATGGATAAACAAGGGAGGTTAGATTATTGCCAACAAAGAAGAGAGCGTGGTATCCAGGTGCAAGTTATCATATTACAGCTAGAGGAAATCATAGAAATGACATATTTAAGGAAGAGGAAGATTTTCAATATTATTTAATGTTAATGTATGAAGCATTGAATTACTATAACTATAATAATTATAAGATAATATCTTACTGTTTGATGAACAATCATATGCATTTACAACTAAAAACTCAAGATGCACCTGTAGGACAGTTTATGGGTAGAATAAATAGTAAATATGCAAAGTATTATAATAAGAAATATAATTATATTGGGCACTTATTTCAGGATAGGTATAATTCGGTGCTAATTGAAAATGATCAACAAATGTTAGAAACAAGTAGATATATACACTTAAATCCAATAAGAGCAAAAATGGTAAAACGACCAGAAGAATATCAATATAGCAGTTATGGTGCGTTCATAGGAATTTATGATGAGGAGATTATTTCTTCGAATTTGATTCTTGATTATTTTAATGAGAAGAGAAAAAGAATACTCTATAAAAAGTTTGTTGAAGAGGTTATTACATCACAAATAGCTGAAGACAAGTAGCAGCAAGGCGTACCAAAGCCCGCCAAAGACCTTTGAGGTGTAGAATTTTCCAGTGACAAGCTATAGGACTAAGCTTACACATATAATAGAAAAAGCAGAAGGAATTGATGAATTTTTGATGCTTAAAGTATTAAAAGACTTTCAGAAGAAAAGGAAATAAAATTACATAGAATAATATTATGTAGGAATATCAGAGGGCGGAACAGGTAGCCGCCACCACGCAAAAATGCGTTAGGAGATGTAGATTACCACCTACCTATATTCCAATGGATTCCATTCCACGGTACTATTTGTATCGTGGATTTGTGTTTTTAAAACAAAAAGTTATGAATATCAAGGCGGACTTTGGGCTCACCTACTTACTGATGTAAAATTTGGTAATTTGGCAATAATTAAAACTAAATAAACGAAGGAGGTTTTGATTATTGCCAACCATGTGTCAAGTGAGGGCGTGATAAGCCGTCTTGAACTTAAATAATTGGAAAGGAACTTGAAGTAACTGTAATTCTGGTTTCACAGCTTTCTAGAGAACTGGAGAAAGCTGTTCCTTTAAAAATAATAATTGTGTTAGTCGTCGATATTTTATATTTTACCAAGTATTATGTTTTGAGTATAATTATTTGGTATAATATTAAGTAATAAAAAATTATAATTATATAGGGTGGTGCTAAATATGAAATGGGAAGAAGTAAAAAAAATTTATCCTAATCAATTTGTTAAACTTCAAATTTTAGAGTGGCACATGGAAGGAAATAAGAAATATATAGATGATATGGCTGTTATTAAGGTGATAGAAGATAATAGAGAAGCTACAAAAGAATTGGTAAGGTCAAAAGAAGATGTACTTGTTTATCATACAGGAAACGAAGATATTGTTCTCGAAATAAGAAATATAAAAGGTTATAGAGGTATAATGTAATGGATATAGAATTTAGAGACGGATTATTATTTACTTCTGTAGAAATTTCATATAAGGGAAATTAAAAAAGATAGATAATATTGTAATAGATACTGGAGCAGCAGAGTCCATAATTTCACCAGATATAGTAGATGATATAGGAATATATGCAGAACTAGGTGATAGGATTATATCTTTCTACGGTGTGGGAGGCAGTTTGCATAATTCTTTTGTAAAAGTTATTGATAACATAAAGATAGGTTCACATAGTATTAAAAACTTGGAAATAGATTTTGGAATAATTGATACAAAGGGTGGGATTAATGGATTATTAGGCTTAGATATATTAATGAAAGCAGGGGCTAATATTGATTTGAAAAATTTGGTATTAGAACTTTAGCAAGCTCAGGAAATTTTTCCTCGTAAGTACCCCAGGACCCAATGTCATAAAGCTAACCTTCAATATTTTTACAAAATGTACTCTTATAGAAAGTTCAAATAAAATTATTGGATTTCTATAAGAGTAATTGTATTTTATACATAATATATGGTTCGGTTTAGCAGGTAAAAATTGAACCAAGAAAAACCTCTAGTCCCCTTGAGAAATCAAGGGGACTGTGCTATATTAAAGCTAGAAAACTGGTGAAAACCTTGGATGAAAATATAAACAATGAACATGATTTAGGATATAAACATATCCTTTCACATAAAAAGAATTTTGTAGAATTTTTAAGGAGCTTTGTAAAGAAAGAGTGGGTTGAACTAATATCAGAAGAAAACTTGGTATTAATAGATAAAGAGTTTATACTGGAAGATTTTAAAGAGGAAGAAGCAGATATAATTTATAAAGTAAACATAGATGGAAAAGACATAATATTTTATATACTTTTAGAATTGCAGTCAAAGGTAGATTTTAGAATGCCAATAAGACTTTTAATGTATATGACAGAAATATAGAGAGAAGAACTTAAGAATACGGAAGAAAATGTAAAGAAGAGAAAAGACTATAAACTGCCAGCAATATTTCCAATAGTTTTGTATAATGGCAAAAACAATTGGACAGTAGCAAGTATTTAAAGGATGGGTTATAAACATATTGAAGAATAGGTTTAAAAGTGAGATAAGAGGGAATGTACATAAATTATTGATGGAAACATCAGAAATGGAGGTGGATGATATGGTAAGTAATTTAGGAAGAAAGATTGAAGAGGAATTTGAAGTTAGGGAACAAAAGGGAATTGAAAAGGGTGAAGATAGAAAAGCAATAAAGATAGCAGAGAAAATGCTTAAAAGAGGGGATTCGATTGAAGATATAATAGAACTGACAGAGCTTCCTAAAGATAAGATATTGGAATTAAAAAACAAACAAACTAATTTGGAAAAAGCTTAATAAAAAATTTGTTAACGCCCCCCAAGGGCAATTGCAGTTATTGGTAATAAATTTACATTTATAAAAAACTATAAAATTTACCATTTTATAGTTTTTTATAAACTTTTAGCACTACCCCTTAAAAAGTAGACATTAGTTTTTCTAAGTTTTTATTAATATCATCATCGCTAAAACAATATTTCAAGTTTGTGAAATTACCTCTAAGCTTTTTCACTTCTTCCTTGACATTTTTATTCCTCAGAACAACATCTGCTATGTATTCCGCAGTTTGTTCAAACTCTTTTTGGCCAAAGCCAAATCTTGTCATTTCAGAAACACCAAGCCTTATCGCACCGGAAGCTGTGAAACCTTCTTCTTCAGGTGTAGCTTGATAGTTGACAATAATGTTGTTATTTTCCAGACTGTTTGCTATATCTGATCCCGTACCATATCCCACTTTGACGATTACCTGATGAGTCTCAGTATAGGATATTGAAGGATCTCCAGCAACATCTAATCCCGCATTCTTAAGGCATATTGCAAAATACTTGGCATTTTGTATTATATTCTTTTGATATTCATCTTTGAAGTTATTCATTTCATATGCTGCCATTAAAAGTCCAAGCATAGTACCCAGGTGATGATTGCTTACGCTTCCTGGGAAGGCCCTTGTTTCGATGGTTTCCCATAGACTGTATTTATAATCATCCTTGTCGTAATTACCTGCAATTATTCCCCTTTGAGTACCGAAGAAAGTTTTATGAGTTGAACCTGTGACAATTTCAGCACCCTCAGTAAATGGATTCTGAAAGTAATCCCCCACCAACCCAAGTACATGTGCCATGTCGTACATTATAACTGTATTGATTTTCTGCTCATCCACAAACTTTCTTATTTCCTTTACAGGTTCTTTATGCAATACCATACTCTTACCGAATATGATAAGCTCTGGTCTATATTTCTCTATTACCTTTTTTGTTTCCTCAACATCAATTTTGAAACTGTTGTCCTTTTCTACTGGAAAATTAACAACAGCAGTCTTTTCAGTAATAGGATCAATAGCTATATAGTCATGTAACGCGCCCATAGGCTGTGCACTCAAATGTCCTCCTCTGATAATATGATTGTTTAGAACATATCCTAAACGTGAAGCTTCCTTTTTTCGATTCACTCTATTTTTAAAATCCATAAGAGCACTAAAAACAGCACTGTTTGCCATTTGACCGCTGACAACCCTTGTTTCAACCTCTGCACAGTTAAAGTATTTTTTCAGTTCTTCCACTAATAAATGTTCAACTTCATTGATGAATCTTGTACCCTGATAATAAAATACATCGTAGTCATAGAACGATTTTGTTTTCTTATGCTCTGCATACCTGAAAGAAGGGTCCATCACAGACAATAACCTTACAGCGGAAGAATGGGACTGCTCAGATGGAATAAGATTTATTGTTTCATTCTTTCTCCACAAGGTGTTGCTATAGCTTTTTTCTAGAAGATTCAAAGCTTTATCTTTGTAATTTTCAGAACAATTAAGCTTATAGTCTACTTCAACTCCATGAATAATAGGTCTAGCAAACGGAGGAGCATCACTTTTTAGGTGATATGGAGGTATAACGGCCTTTACCTTTTTTCCTCTGATTTCTACCTCCACATTGTCATTCAGCACTACATCTCCATCAATAAGGGCAAGGCCTATTGCCCTCAGTTCTTTATCATCGGTAATTTTACTTTCAAGCCCATTTCCTTCAGTCTTCAAATAAGGAACCATTGTAGCGCTGGTTATGTAACCCACTTCCTTGCCGCCTTTGAAAACTTTGCAACCTGCCCTCGCAACGCCCCTATCAATTAATGCTATTGGTCTAATTATTCTAGGCAAATCTGACAAATCGGAAAAATCCCTTTCCATTAACTTCTTAAAACCTTCGTATTGCTTTTCTAAAGGTCTTCTACCAATATAATCGCCTTTGACTTTAGCGAAGCTTACTGCAAATTTAGCTAAAGGGCATGAGAAAATTGGAATTTCATTCCCATTGATGTCAATGCCTAATTCATGGCCATAAAGAGGTAGGCTAGCTTCCAGCCTTAATGTATCTCTTGCGCCAAGACCTATAGCCATAGCTCCATACTCAAGTAGCCTTTCCCAAATGCCAGCTGCATCAGCATCTTTAATAAAAAGTTCAAACCCTAACGGTTCTCCTGTATAACCAGTTCTTGCAATAAGCACTTCTTTCCCATCAAAATTGAGAATATCCAGAGCATTTTTTACAGGCTCAGTAAGATATACGCTGCCAGTAAGTTTACCAAGTATATTTTTTGAATCAGGCCCCTGTACTGAAATCATTGCAAGCTCTTCAGACTTATTTATAATCCTTGCATCGAATTTTCCTATTTCTTTGTTTAAATGCTCCCAATCCTTCTCTATGTTGGAAGCATTAACAACAAGCAAATACTCGTCTTCATAAAATCGGTAAAGGTAAGCATCATCCAAAGCTCCACCATTCTCATTTGGGATCATCGTATATTGTGCCTGCTTGATGTCAAGTGCAAACACATTGTTTGTTAAAACATATTGTAAAAATTTTGCGGCTTCTCTACCGGATATAATAAATCTTCCCATGTGTGAAGTATCAAATGTGCCAACCTTTTTCCTTGTATAAATATGTTCGTCTATTATTCCGGATTTATAATTGATTGGCATTTCCCATCCACCGAAATCCACTAGATTTGCACCTAATTTTACGTGGTTATCATAAAGTATTGTCCTTTTCAAAACTTTCATTGTATTAAATCCTCCCTCTTTACACCATACTGTAAAATACCAGCGTATGTAACCAATTATTTTTCGAAATATTCCGTATTTCAAAATATTTCGACATATAAGTCTAAAAAAAGACAGAAGTAAAAGTGAAGACTTTTACCTCTATCTATTAATCTGAGAGTTTTACTCCATCAGTGCATAAAACTTTCCAGAGACTTGTCCATTTTTGATCCTCTTATCTGAGAGTTTCGTACTATTTTAATAAAATACTACTTAATCTCTCAAAAACTTCATCTAAATTTTATTTATTTCATAATTGTATTTTTATGACTATTATTATAGCTTATAGCAAATTGGATTTCAATACATTTTGAAAATATAGTCTGTTTTGTTTTTTTATTAGCAAGCTCAGGAATTTTCCCTCGCAACTACCCTAGGGGTGTAAAATTTATTAATAAACAATTTGTTTCATGGATCTATTGACTATCTCAAAATATTAAGATATAGTTATATTACCAGTGGTAATTACCATTGGTAATATAACTGCGAGGTGATTAATATTGAAGAAAAACATATCAAAAGAACAAATTATTGAAACTGCACTCGATTTAATTAAAACGAATCAAGATATTCGCAGCATTAATTTAAGAGAAATCGCTCGTGCTCTTGGATGTGCACATACGAATATCTATAATTATTATCCATCATTAGTTGATCTGCTTTGGGATCTACATGTTGCTATTCAAGAATCTTTTATAGTAGATCTATCATCAAGATTAGAAAAAGTTCAAGAGTCTGAGTTAAAGCTTTATTGTTTTTTTGAGTCAGTTATCAATGTTTATCTTATACATACTGGATGGTTTAGGCTTGTGTGGGTGGACTACATTGGTACTGATCGGCCGGAAAGCAATAAAATAGCAACCCAAAAAAATGTCGATGAGTTGGTTGAGATATTAATAGATATTTGTTTTCATCTATATCAGACTAAGCCTGATAAAGAAAAGATAATGCGCATTTTTCACAATGTGCATTGCTATATCGTTGGAGAACTTTCTAACTTCATAAATGGAAGGCAATTTTACCAAGATGAAATCTCATTGAGAAAATACGTTCCGGAGACCGCAACAACAATTTTTAAGCTATGCTTAAAGGATGAAATTCAATAGATTGAAGGTCAAGTGTCTAATTTGAGATTATGGAAGGAGTTATAGTAAAATGGAAAGAAAAGTCGAATTTAGCAAGGGTGAATTTCAATTGCATCAAAACCCTAATTTTAATTATCAGTTAAATCGTACCTATAACGTTAGCAATGGAAATATTTGTGAAATTATAGAACTTGCAGGGAAATTGAACGGAATTAAAGACTGGGAAAAAGAAATGAAAATCCTTGCTGAAAAAGCAGTATCAGAGGGCCGGATTAAAGACGCAATTGCATATTTCAGGATGACAGAATTTTTTATGTACGATGGCAATCCGGATAAAATAATAGTATATGATAAATCTATAGAATTATTTTATCAGTATCACTATGAATTGTTCAAAACCGGCATATTGAAACTTGATCACGTTCCTTTTTTGGAAGGATATCTGCCTGTAATACATGCTAAGCCCGTAGGAGAATGTGTGGATACCATTTTAATACATGGGGGATTCGATTCCTATATGGAAGAATTTCTACCTTCGCTGCTGTATCTTCAGGAAAACGGATTCGAGATTTATTTGTTTGAGGGTCCGGGACAAGGTAATGTTCTAAGAAAGCAGGGCATCACATTTTCAATTGAATGGGAGAAGCCGATCGAAACATTGCTGAATTATTATGCTTTAAATGACGTGACAATCATAGGTATATCAATGGGTGCTATCCTGGCACCTAGGGCGGCTGCATTTGAAAGTCGAATAAAGAGAGTTGTGGCATGGAGTGTATGTACTAACATGCTGGAACTATTGCTTGATGCTACATCTCCAGAAGACAGAAAGGTTTTAACAGAGTTACTGGCAAAAGAAGATAGGAATACAATAAATCAAATAATGTACAGCTTGATGGAAAAAGAACCTTTGATCGATTGGGGAATGCATCATGGCTTTTATAACATGGGAGTAGATAACCCTTATGATTACATGCTGGCTTCAAACAAGTATGAATATAAGGATGTAGCAGAGAAAATCACTCAGGACTTCTTGCTTCTGGGTGCTGAAAAAGATCACTTAATTCGGATAGAAAAGTATAAAGAGGTTATTGACAGCCTTACTAATGTAAAATCGTTAACATACAGAATGTTTACAGCAAAAGAAAATGCTGCAAGCCACTGCAATACCGGAAATCCCAAATTAGTACTTGATACCATAATTTCCTGGATCAAGATAATAAAGAGCCATCAATCAAATATAATTGATAAATAGAATAGCAAGTTCAGCTAAGGATTCACAACTACCCCAGGGGTAATAGGCGAACCCAAAAGTTCGCCTTGCTGATCCACAACAACAAGTTCCTTGCCATATAGTCCTAATTCAATGCAATAGTTAACAAAGGACTTAAAAACTTTTTCTAGAGCCTCTACATGATCTTTTCTAAAATCCGCAATAACTCTATATTTAGGTTGAAGTCCTTTAATTAACCAAATTACTTCTCTATTAATAACACATTGCTTTGCCAATTTGCGTGATGATCTTATACCATTAAAATAGCCATAAATATATAACTTTTAAAGATCTTTTGGATCAAATTTAGGTCTTCCAATAAGAGCAAAAATAGTAAAACGACCAGAAGAATATCAATATAGCAGTTATGGTGCGTTCATAGGAATTTATGATGAGGAGATTATTTCTTCGAATTTGATTCTTGATTATTTTAATGAGAAGAGAAAAAGAATACTCTATAAGAAGTTTGTTGAAGATGCTATTACATCCCAAATAGTTGAAGCCAAGTAGTATCAAGTGAGTCCAGTATGTTCTCACTTGATACTTTTATTTATTGCCAGAAAATTGAAAAATGAGTGGAGTGGTAGTATTGCTAAAATAGAGCTTTTATCAAAATGGCTGTAGTTATGATGATATAAATAAAAAATTACTTTTAATTGAACTATTTATATTAATGAATTAAAATAAAGGTATAATTAAGAAGCTAAGAAGGTGAACGAATGAAGCCTACAAATTATGAAGATTTAATTATGAAAAGAGCACTTGATCTTTTTGCAGAGGAAGGGCTAAAATTTTTTGGGATAAACAAAAAAGTTAAGGAATTAGATCCAACAGAATTAGTAGTTTTGGAAACTAAAAATATGTTTATGGACTACACTTTCCTAATGGAAGATGATACTTTTATACATTTTGAGTTTCAAACAACTAATAAAGGGAAAATAGATTTAAGAAGGTTTAGAGCCTATGAAGCGCTATTAAGCCATCAAACAGGGAAAGATGTGCTTACATATGTAGTTTACTCAGGTAACATTAAAAATACAGAAAATATTTTAAAAACAGGAATAAGTGAATTTAGAGTTAATTCCATATCTATGGCTGATAAAGATGGAGATAAGGTATATAGAGATATTATAGATAAAATAAGATCTGGTATGGACATTACAAAGCAAGATATAATATCTTTAACATTTACACCTATAATGGGTGGAAACATAAGTATGGTAGATAAGATAATTAATGCTATACATGTGATAAAAGATATAAACAATGACTATAAGTATGATATAGAATCAATATTATATGCTTTTGCAAATAAATTTTTAAGTGGAAAAGATTTGGAGAGAGTAAAGGAGGAAGTGAGAATGACTGAACTTGGTAAAAGCTTAATAAATGAAGGAAAAGATGAAGGAAAAAAAGAAAAAACTATAGAAATAGTAAAAAAAGCAATAAAAAAGGGCATGGATAATGAAACAATAAAAGAACTAACAGATTTGGATATTGATGAAATAGAATTGATAAGAAAAGTATTAAAGTAAAAAGAATGTTTAATGTCCCAATTGGATGTAAACAAATTATTTTGCTATAGGGGCTGGCACTATTCGAAATTGAATAGGTGATAGCAAACTTAATCTTTCAGGCCTCGCAAGTACCTCAGGGGCCAATGGCATCAAGCTAAAATAGAAATTATTCACAAGAACTGATATTTAAACTGTAAACTTGTATTTTTAAATCAATGATTGCAATTTTACAGTTTTTTTGTTTTGAAAAGTTATTTTTGAAGTTGCTTAAATAGAATTTTTCATATTTATCGATTTTATTGCAACCCTAATAGGCCTTTCATATTTTTGCAATAAAGGCTCGTACACTATTTCATTTTGAAAAAGAATTAGCAAGCGCACTTCCCTCGCAAGTACCCCAGGGGTGTAAAATTTGATAATTTGGTAATAATTAAAACTAGATAAACAGAGGAGGTTTTGATTATTGTGAGCAAAGAAGAGGGTATGGTATCCAGGTGCAAGGTATCATATTACGGCTAGAGGAAATCATAGAAATGATATATTTAAGGAAGAGGAAGATTTTCAATATTATTTAATGTTGATGAATGAAGCATTGAATTACTATAACTATAATAATTATTAAGATAATATCTTATTGCTTGATGAATAATCATGTGCATCTACAATTAAAAACCGAAGATGCACATGTAGGACAGTTTATGGGTAGATTAAATAGTAAATTTAATGAGAAGAGAAAAAGAATACTCTATAAAAAGTTTGTTGAAGATGCTATTACATCCCAAATAGATGAAGTCAAGTTGTAGCAAACTCAGACAACAAGCGTGTCCTTGCTATGGGATAGTGCCACTTGAAAAATAAAGCTGATAAGAGTTTCACCCCCTTGAGAAATCAAGGGGGTTATGCTATATTAAGCGTAGAAAGCTAGTGAAAACATAAGTAATGAACATGATTTAGGCTAAAAACACATATTTGTACATAAGATTTGCAATATTTTAAAGAAGAAGCAGAAGATGACGGAAATCCCTTTGATGAGAAAATGGAAACGTTGACCAATGAACTTGGAGAATTTTTTGATAAGTCAAGAAGGTTGGAAGATGAAATTAGGAAGAATCTTGAGGAAAGTGGATATCAATTTTAACTGAGAATTGAGAATGGAGAATTAGGAATGAGTGATGAAAAATCTATGATTAGTGATTCTTATAATTTAGGTTTTGGAAAAGTTTATAAAGAAGTTAAAAAATACATTAGAAGAGGCACGATCTAAGGCTTATTCATCAATAAACTTCTATATGGTAGAAGCATATTGGAACATTGGAAAATTAATAGTTGAAGCACAAAATGGAGAAGGAAAAGCTGAATATGGAGAGTTTCTTATAAAAAATTTATCAAAAGAACTTACTAAGGATTTTGGAAAAGGATTTACAGCATCAAATCTTAGAAATATAAGACAGTTTTATTTAACTTTCAATAAACGCTACGCACTGCGTAGCGAATTAAGCTGGACTCATTATAGACATTTAATGAGGCTAGACAATGAAAAAAAGAGAAATTTTTATATAGATGAGTGTATCAAAAGCAATTGGAGCACAAGGCAGTTAGAAAGGCAAATTAATTCTTTTTATTATGAAAGACTTTTATCAACTCAAAAGGAGAATAAAAATGAAGTTAGAGATGAAATAAAAAAATTAGAGCCAGAAAGAAATATAAATGATATTGTGAAAGATCCATATATATTAGAATTTCTAAATTTAAAAGAAAACAAAAGATTTCTTGAAAAAGATTTAGAACAAGGCTTAATAGATAACTTGCAAGAATTTTTATTAGAATTAGGAAAAGGCTTTTCGTTTGTAGGAAGACAAAGAAGAATAACAGCAGATGGTGAACACTTCTATATAGATTTAGTTTTTTATAATTATCTTCTTAAATGCTTTGTGCTAATAGATTTAAAACTAGGTAAATTAACTCATCAAGATATAGGGCAAATGGATTTTTACGTTCGATATTATGAAAAAGAAATAAAAGGAGAAGATGATAACCCAACAATAGGTATTATACTATGTTCTGAGAAAAATGAAACTATAGTAAAATACTCTATTTTAGAAGAAAGTAAACAAATCTTTGCCTCAAAATATATGCTTTATATGCCTACAGAAGAGGAATTGAAGAGAGAGATTACAAGAGATAGAGAAATACTAGAGAGTGAGTAGTCATCAGATAAATTACTAATGGAAGCATCAGTAATGGAGGTAGATGATTAAGAAATATAATATAAAAAGTTTGTTGAAGATGCTATAACATGCCAAATAGTTGAATCCAAGTAGTAGCAAGTGAGTCCAGCATGTTCTCACTTGCTACTTTTGTTTATTGCTAGAGAATTGGAGAATGAGTGGAGTGGTAGTATTTCTAAAATAGAGCTTTTATCAAACTGTCTGATGTTATTATGATATAAATAATAGGGAGCACTTTCAATGGCAATATTATCTTTAAAAGTTTCCAACTTACTTTTCATCGCAGCTCCAGTCTTCACAATTCCACACATCTGTTGTAATTTCTTTATAGAATTCTGGTTCATGACACACTAAAATTATGCTGCCAGCATATTCTTTTAAGGCACGCTTAAGTTCATTTTTAGCATAAATGTCTAAGTGGTTTGTAGGTTCATCTAAAACTAATAGATTGGTAGGTTCATTAATTAACTTGCATAATCTAACTTTAGCTTGTTCTCCGCCACTTAATAAATTAATAGGACTGTCTATATGTTGTCTTGTTAATCCACATTTGGCAAGGTTGCTCCTTACTTCTGTTTGAGTTAAATCTTGAAAGGTGTTCCAAACATCATATAAAACTGAAGTGGTATTGTCCTCCAGGACTTCCTGCTGAAAATATCCTACCTTTTTATAAGGACTTAAAATTATTTCTCCGTCTATAGGTTTTAATAATCCAAGCAAGCTTTTTAGAAGAGTGGTTTTTCCTAAACCATTAGCTCCTGTTATTGCAATTTTTTGTCCTCTTTTCATTTTTAAATTCAGAGGCTTGCTTAAAGGCTTATTGTATCCAATAATTAAATTATTAGTTTTTAAAATTATGTTCTCTGGCATTCTTATGCTTTTAAAATTAAAATAAGGCTTTATAATTTCTTTTTTTATTTCTATTCTCTCTATTTTATCAAGCTGCTTTTCTCTTGATTTGGCTTGCCTTGCAGTTGCTGTTCTAACTTTATTTTTTCTTATATACTCTTCAAGTTTTGCAATTTTATTTTGCTGTTCCTTATATTCAATTAGCCTTTGTTGCTTTCGTATATCATAAAGTTTAAGAAAATAATCATAGTTTCCTTCATATCTTGTTAATTCTTTATGCTCAAGATGATAAATTACATTTACTACACTATTTAAAAAACTATTGTCATGGGATATCAGTATAAATGCACTATCATAGTTAATTAAATAAGTTTTAAGCCATTCTATATGTTCTTCGTCCAGATGATTAGTTGGCTCATCTAAAAGTAAAATATCTGGTTTTTCTAAAAGCAATTTGGCAAGTAAAACTTTAGTCCTTTGTCCACCACTTAAAACTGAAACTTCCTTATGTAAAAGCTCATGAATTCCAAGTCCAGCAGCTACTCCTTGAATTTTTGAATCAATACTGTAAAAATTATTCTTATCCAGAGTTTCCTGCAGAATTGCAATTTTTTTTAAGCTTTTATTCATTTCTTCTTCATTCATATTGCCAAGTTTAATATATAAATCATTAATTTTATTCTCTATATCAAATAAACTTATAAATGCTTCTTTTAAAAAATTTATTGTAATAATTCCTTCTTTTAAATCCACCAATTGATCCATATATCCAATTTTAAATTTACTATTCCACTGAATAGTGCCACAATCAGGCAAAATTTCATTGTTGAGGATTTTCATAAAAGTTGATTTACCTTCTCCATTAGCACCAATAAGTCCCAAATGCTCACCTTTTAATAATCTAAAAGATACATTATTAAATAAGGTTCTATCACCAAAGCCATGATTCATATTTTCAATTTTTATAATGCTCACAATTATTCCCTCCTTGTATCTCTTAAGGAATAATATCATTATGCTGTGTAAATACCAAGTTCATAAATAAATCTGTAATATTTATAATCCTTTCAGATATTTTGGAAGCTAAAAATGTGCGCAAATTTAAGGCATATTTTTCATAGCAACAACTGTGAAAAACATGCCTTTTATACTAACCATATTTTTTTTGTTTTCTGATTATTCTTCTAATACTGCCTTCTGTTAAGAAATACTGCTCTGATAAGACTTTAACAGACACTCCCATAGAGTAGATGTTAAATATTTCCTCATCCCTTGCTTTAAGATACCTTTTAGTTTCAGTATTTTCTCCCCAGGACTTTTTGTTTTCATTTTTTCTAGGTATATAGAGATATCCACCATCCATATAATTTTGGATTATTTTAATTATATTATGTGGAAGTATATTTTGTGCTTTTTCATATTTCATAATTCATTGCTCCAATCTACATTTAATATATAAATGAAGATGCAAACACTGATTAAAATATGAAAAACTCAATATTTATATATTGGCTCCAAGCAAAAGTTTTTCATATTCTACAATCTTTGCATGGAGCTAACTACTATAACCAAAATCATAATAAACTCACTTCCTTTTTTATTTTACATTACAATATTTAAGTAACTTATGTCAATTATATATTAAAGCAGAAGGGCATATCTTTTTATGCTAATGCGACAGTGTCTTGCTTAATATACATTCTCACCTTTCAAATATTTAAACTTAATATTTTTATGAGCTACTATATCATTTGTTTCGTATAAATAACCAAGAGATTTCTAATTAGAAATGAATGTTGATACT
Organism: Clostridium thailandense; assembly: GCF_019207025.1. GTDB lineage: Bacteria > Bacillota > Clostridia > Clostridiales > Clostridiaceae > Clostridium_AM > Clostridium_AM thailandense. The sequence goes on from NZ_JAEEGC010000004.1 coordinate 94,063, forward strand.
ATGGAAATTGAAAAGTTAATGGAAGACTCAGGTGAAAATAAGGAAAGTTTTATAAAGGAAGCAATATATGTACCATTTGTTTAGAGATTCTTTCGTTTAGAGTATAATTAAATTGGGTGAATAATAATTTTTTAGAAAAAATTTTATTGGAGGACTAAGGTTGAAAATTAAAGTAT
>NZ_JAEEGC010000040.1 GCF_019207025.1 Clostridium thailandense
AATCTTGATGTTATACATCAAGAATAGAGAGGTAGCAAAGGGAATGTTGCATTTATAGGCATCCACGGCCGACACTTAACTTATACGCAGGGATATGTTTCCAAAGCTGAAATCACATATAAAAACTTTCTAGTCAACCTTAGCTCAGTATTTTAGAAAATCTTAGAGTCTTTGATATGTTTGAGGTACGAGTTTATCAAAGATTCTTAGATTTTCAAAATACTGAGCTTTAGATTGACAAAAGTTTTTATCGTGCTGAAGCTTGGAAACATATGCCGGAGTGTAAGTTAAGTGTCGGCCGTGCAACCCTATAGGATGGTGTGATTAAACAAAATTTAACATTAGGTAAATCCTTAAATATCAATGCATTGGACATTTTTATTTTCCATCTTTTGATATATAAAATGGACTTTATCACACCCTCCTATAAAATTTCACTTACTTAAATACTTTAACGCGATCTTCTAGCGGTTGGTATTGTTTTTCGCCTGGTGCTGATGTTGGTTTTCCAAAAGGCATTTGTGCAACGAGTTTCCAGTTATCAGGTATATTCCATTCTTTTTTTACATCAATTTCAATAACTTCGTTGTAGTGCTGCAGTGATACACCAAAACCTTCAGTTTCTAATGCAGTCCAAATAACATATTGGTGCATACCATTTGATTGCTGTGCCCAAATCGGAAAGTTATCTTTATAAAGAGCAAACTGATTTTGAAGAGATTCAATTATACTGGTATCTTCAAAGAATAAGATAGTGCCATATCCATTTTGGAATGAATTTATTTTATCTTCAGTAGGAGCAAATTTATCTGGTGGTACAATTTTCCTCAACGCTTCTTTTGTGTTATCCCATAATTTATTATGGTGCTCTCCAAGAAGTAAAACTACTCTTGTACTTTGGGAATTAAAAGCTGATGGAGTATGTTTTACCGCATATTCGATTATTTCTTTAATCTTCTCATCTGAAATTACGGATTCTTTACTAATTCCATAAAATGTACGTCTATCCGCTACAGCTGTATAAAAATCTTTTAACATTATTATCACTCCTTATTTTTTATATAAAACTTTATTTTTTATTATCTTCATTGAAGAATAATATATTCAAAGTTATAATTTAGAACTACTTTGGTACTAATGAAGTTTTAACTAATTCAATTTGTGAGTTAACTATATTATGATACGAAAATAATTATTAGTCAATAATTATTTTTAATAAATATAAATTTATTAATCAATGTTGAACTATTAAATTTTATAAATTAAAATGAATGTATAATATACTAACTGGTTTAGAGTGTTTTTATTGAAAAAATGCAAGATTTAAACAATTAGTTTGGGAGATATAATCATGAGTTTAATAAATAAGTTAAAAAAAATTGCAAAGATAGCTGTAAGTTCAGCTGAAGAAAATGTTAAAAATAAATTACTGGAGAGCAAAATCAATGATATAAATAGAAAACTCGAAAATATGAATGATAAAGAAGGTGCCCACTTAATAATAAAAAAAGAGAATTTAGAGAAAAAAATAAAGGATCATAAAACAGAAAGACAAAAAAAGCGGGAATTTATAAAATTACAGTTAAAACAGGAAGTAAAAAATTCAAGGCTAAAAAGAAAAGAGGAAAATAAAGATTTAAACACTATTAAAAAGATTAAAAAAGAGTTTGATGAACTACCGATAGCTACATTTGCAAATGATTTAGCGGAAGGGATTTCCGAATTAGAAAAAGTAAAGGAAACGGTAGTAAAACATCCAGAGGATATCTATTCTTGGTTAAAGCTTGCAGAAACATTAAAGTTTTATAAAAAGACCTTCATAATTATAAATGGAATAAAGGCGCCTTTTGATTTAATAGGAAGCACCATTGATATAGGTACCGAGCTTTTAGGAGGGGCTTTAGAAAACGCTTTTGATAAAGATAAATGGACCTTAGAAAGAGCTTTAAGTCAAGCAAGAAAACTTGGTGCTACTGAAAAGCAAATAGATGATTTTAGTAAGAATTATAAGAAAAATATGGCTACTGCACTAGTTAAAGGAACAGGTCACATGATTTATAAACAAAGCAAGAAGATGATAACTACAGGAGAAAGGATTTTGGATTTTGCTATAGATAAATTAATCGATAACAAAGAAGAATAGATTTAAGATATAAACGAATAGTTTAAAACTGTTCGTTTAATTTGTTTTTATAGCAAAAATATGAAGATATACGCTAGAAAATTTATTTATATTACTGTGTGTACATGTTTTTATAAAAATATAATTTATGAAATCGATGCAATATGGTTGACTAATCAACTATATTGTGATATTACTATTTTAGTAAAAGTTTTATTTTATCAATTTGAAAAATTATAACGGGGAAAAATTAAAATGAATATAGAGTTTTTACCCAAATTCTATATACCTAAATAGTATAGGATAGGAGAACATATGGAAGATAAAGTGAGAATGTTAATTAAATTGACCAATAGCATTTATAGGTGTACTCAAGGATATATTGATAAAAAACTTGAAAAATACAACCTTACTGTGGGAACATATCCTTACTTACTAGTGTTAAATAGAATGGGAGGGATAAGTCAAAATGAAATAAGTAGAGAACTCAGTGTAGATAAAGCTATGTCTGCAAGAACTATTAAGAAACTAATAGAACTTGGTTATATAGAAAAAAAAGAAAATAAAGAGGATATACGAGCTTATAAGCTTTATATAACAGAGAAAGCAAAAGAGATAATTCCTGAAATTCTTGAAATCATTGAAGAATGGATTGAAATTTTAGTCCAGGGAAATGAAAAAGAAAAAATAGAAGCTTCTATAGAATTTTTAGAGAATGTTTTAGAGAATGGAAAGAAATTTAAAAGAAATTATTGTGAAAGGATGAAAAGAATTGAACAAGATAGAAAGCGAAATATATAAAAAAAGATGGATAATTTTATTTACACTTTTATCAGCAACGTTTATGGCAACCTTGGATGGCAGCATTGTTAATGTGGCACTTCCAGATATGTCAGATAAGCTAAATGTCAGCATGGCTGCTATTGAATGGGTAGTTACAAGCTTCTTGATAACTATTGCAGCCACAATTTTGATATTTGGAAGACTTGGAGATATAAAAGGAAAAATCAAAATATTTAGGTTTGGCATAGTTCTTTTTACCTTAGGGTCACTACTGTGTGGTTTTACAAATTCACTTCCTGTGCTTGTAGCAGCAAGAGTTATACAAGCCATAGGTGCATCAGCAACTATGGCAACTAATCAAGGAATTATAACACAGGTTTTTCCTCCAAATGAGAGGGGAAGAGCACTTGGGGTTCTGGGAACCTTTGTTGCTTTAGGTGCTATGGCTGGACCTCCGTTAGGAGGCATGATTGTTTCAGCTATAAGTTGGAAATATATATTCTTAATAAATGTACCTATAGGTATAATTGTTTTTATACTTACGATTAGGGTATTTCCAAAGACAAATACAATACTTGATGAAAAACTTGATATAAAAGGTTCTATTTTATTTACAATAGCTATTGTACTATTATTTGGAGCGATAGTTCAAGGTCAGAGTACTGGGTATGATAATCCAATTATGATCTCAGCTTTTGTTATTGCATTTATATCGTTGATAACATTTATTGTAGTTGAGAGAAAAATGGAATTGCCGCTGCTTCAATTGAAAATTTTTGAAAATAGTCTGTTTTCTATAAGCATAGTGTGTGCTTTTATTTCATTTATTGCAATTGGTGCATCGAATATAATACTGCCTTTTTATTTTCAAGATGCTTTGAAATTTTCTCCAGCAACAACTGGATTTTTTATGATGGTATCACCAATCGTTTTATCTGTAGTGGCTCCTTGTAGTGGCTATTTATCAGATAAAATTGGGTCAGAAATTCTCACATTAATTGGACTTGCATTTACGAGCCTAGGATTGTTACTTATATCTACTTTAAATGAAAAGTCTTCAGTTATTATGTTTGTGACATATATAGTAATAATGACCGTGGGGAATGGAATGTTTCAGTCACCTAACAACTCATTAGTAATGTCTACAGTTCCAAAAGATAAGCTTGGTATTGCAGGAAGTGTAAATTCACTTATTAGAAACCTTGGAATGGTTATAGGAACTTCTCTTGCTACTCTTTTACTATATAATAGAATGAGTTATAAGGTTGGATACAGAGTAATTGACTATGTAAAAGGTAGAGCTGATGTATTTATTTATGGTATGAGATGTGTGTATATATCTGCAGCGGCTATGTGCGTAATTGGAGTAGTAATAACTGCATTAAGGCTATATAACAGTAAAAAATTAAAAGACGTTGAAATTGAAACCAGCCATATGAAAGAAGATACAATTTTAAATTAATAATATTAGGATAGAAGAGAATTACTGGGTAATAAGTGACTAAGTATGGAAAAAGTAAGTACTTTAAAATGTTATACTAGTAAACTATAATCTTTTTATAGAGTTTTATCTTTGAAGGTTGCTTATTATTAGGAGATAAAATTAATATAAAAATAGATTTAACTATTAAATCTAAATTTTAGGGGGAATTGGTATGGAAATAAATAGTGAAGTAAAGAACTGGCATAATGAGGCTCTTGGACAAAAGGTAGTAGAAGCCTTTAAGAAAAATGATTTTGATGCAATATATTTTGCAACTGCTGATGAAGCAGCAGCCTTTATAATGGAACATGTAAAGCCTGAAACCAAAGTTGGTTTTGGTGGATCTATGACAATAAATGGCATGAAAATTCAAGATAAGGTAAGAGCTGCTGGTGGAGTAGTCTTAGATCATGGTGCAGCTGGTCTTACTCCTGAAGAAAAATTGGCTACAGCAAGACAAGAATTAACAAGTGACTTATTTTTATGCAGTAGTAACGCAGTTACTTTAGATGGTACACTTGTAAACATAGATGGTATGGGAAATAGAGTTAGTGCAATGACTTTTGGTCCTAAAAAAGTTATAATAGCAGTAAGTGTTAATAAGATATGTAAGGATGAGAAAGCGGCTTTCGAAAGATTAGAAGGTATAGCATCACCTATGAATAATAAAAGATTGAGCACTCCAAATCCTTGTACAAAAACCGGCACATGCATGGATTGTAAGGTTTCAAGCAGAATATGTAGAGTATATTCTGTATTAAGAAGAAAACCAATGGTTACAGATATGACTGTAGTAATTATAGGTGAAAGATGCGGTTATTAATTATTGTAATGAAGTATTATATCTAGGCAAACACAACCGAAAATAGAATTATGCTCCGAGAGAGGTTACCAAGCTTCGGCACGATAAAAACTTTTAATCATTCTAAAGCTCAGCATTTAAGCAGATATCCTAAATCTATGATTTAGTGATAGTCGCTTACTCATCTGACGTAAGGAAGAGGAGTTTCATATATTTCTGAGAACCTTTGATAAACTCATACCTCAAACATATCAAAGGTCCTAAAATTTTCTAAAATGCTTCACTAAGACTGATAAAAAAGTTTTTATATGTGCCTTCAGCTTTGGTAACCTTTCTCTGCGTATACGGGAGAACCATCACTGACTTATATTAGAAAAGCACTGGAAAGTAAAATTCATGTAGTAACTGGAAACAAAGGTTCAATTATACATGGATATAGAAAATTAGAAAGAATTGCCAGAGAAAATTGCGTTCATTTAGGAATAGCAGAATCTAACCCAAGTTTTGATGTAAGAAGGATGGTATACTGCATTTAAATTGCTTATACTTACCAATGTAATTATGAAAGAAGAAAAAACATTATATTTATATAATTAAATTAAGGTATACAGGCACAAACTGGTATTAAGAATTCTATTTTGTTGAAAAGGAGTCTTGAAAATGAAAAAGATAGGTGAGGGAGTTACTGCTGAAATATTTGAAATTGATTCAGATACAATTATGAAACTATATAAACCAATTTTTACATTCATTGCAGATAAGGAAAAGTTTGTTGAGACTGAGTATGAAATAATGAATACCTTATTAAACTATCCGGTGAGGATTCCAAGACCTATTGAAGCTAAAATTCAAGGAACTCGAAATGGATATACTATGGAAAGAGTTAAGGGATTTTCCTTAATGTATTTAATTGAAGAAAACTTTTTTGCCTACGAATTATATGCAATATTTTTTGGAAAATTGCATTCCAGTGTCAACAAGATAGATTTAGAAAATAATAATGATTTTTCAGATACACAAGAAAGAATTTACCAGGTTATTTCAAAAAATTCCTACATACTTGGAGGATATTACAAGAGTATAATTTCTTTATTTAATGATTTACCAACTTCTCAAAATTTGTGTCATAATGATTTTCACCTAGGCAATGTAATTGTCGGAAACAATAAATCTTGGGTTATTGACTGGGATGGAGCTGGTAGGGGAGATTACCATGGCGACATAGCAAGAACAATAATGCTGATAAGGTATTGTTCTCCGAATATTATACACGGACCTAAAACTTGGTCTGTTAGAGAGAAATTTATCAAAAAATATTTAAATGCATATAATGAAAACATAAAAATAAATTATGAGTTGTTACTGAAATGGGAGATAATTAGAGCGGCAGAGTTAATTATTTTAGGTGCACCTTTTAAAGAAGAACTGTGGAAATTTATTGAAAATAATATATCTTAAAGAAAGAGAAGTAAGTAGATTTACTTCTCTGATAACGAAAAAAATATCAGATACTGAATAATAGATTTAAACAGGAAAAACTATAATTTACAGCATACTCACAGTATTTATAGCCTTTTTAAGCCTTAGTTTTGCTGAATTTGGAATATATCAATCGGGAAATGTAGTTACTATAGGTGCAATAGTTCTCTTGTTTAGAAATTTTGACTTTAACACCTTTTATAAGGAATTAGGAAATTCCTATTCATCATCTAAAGGCTTTAATATTGCAGCAGAGCATCTCGGAAAGGGGCAGGCTTTACCTGCAACGGTAGTAATAGAAAATGATAAAGCTATGGATAATAATGACTCTTTATCGGTTATTGATGGAATAGATGAAAGAATAAAGGGACTAAGTGGAGTCAAAAAGGTATTAACAATAACTCAGCCAAAAGGTGAACCAATAGATGAGTTTTATATAAGTGATCAAACCAAAACAGTGGTAGGTGGAATTTCGGCTACGAAGGACGGAGTTAACAAAATTAATGATGGTTTAAACCAGATGAACGATAAGTTATCAGCACGTGATTTTTCAAGTGGTAATGGACTTGGAGATATTTCTGAGGGGCTTGATAAGACAAATGGTTCTTAGCTCAACTTAATAACAGTAAAACCTTCTTTATACCTAAGGAAGCATTAACAGAGAATATTGCAAAGAAATTTTCAAGAAAAAATATAGATAAAAAACTATATATTGCACAAAATACTTAATATCTATGTCTAATGTAATGGGAGGATTTATATGATTTTAAAATTTAGAAAAGTATCAGTTGTTAGTATTATTTTAGCATTATTCTTAACTTTTATGGGTGGTTGTTCAAATGCTGTTAAACCTTCAGATACAAATTCAACTGCTAAGAATGATAAAAATCAGAGCTCAAATACCGATGTGAATGCGAACTCAGCACCAGATAAGAATGCTGCAGTACCACAAGGCTCATCATCACAAGAAGATACGCAGAAAGCACTTCTAATGAATATTAAAAAATTAGCACAGCAGGGAAAAGTTATTAATTCTGAGTTTCCTGTTAAAACAACAGTCATAGATGATATTGAGAAGAAGCTAGGGAAGCCAGATAAGACTGATTGGGTACCAGCAGCTAAGGGAACTTACGCTACTTATTCTAAACATAAATTAGCTTTTGGTTTTAACAAAGGCGCTCAAATTTTCGAGGTTAGATCATTTGATAACAGTTTAAATAAAATACCTTTGTCTATGGTAAAAAAAGTATATGGAACGCCTGCATATGATGTGAAAAATAATGATGAAGAAATTATTGGATATACTGCAGGACAGGATTATAAAATTTTATTAGTATTTCCTAAGACAGCTAAGGGAAGTAATGACCCATTATTAGCACATTATTCTGTCTTATATCCTAAAGGTACAGCTAATTTGATGGCAGATGATCCAGGAAGACAGTGGTAATGAAAAGAGTCTAGATAAAATAGTTCTTCATAATAAGTCTGTTGCAATTATGGATAAGGCTGAAGGTTATCTATAATGCAACAGTCTATTTTTGTTATGGTATCTACAATTTATTTTATATTAATTTTAAATATTATTTGTTTTCCATCAGCTTCATCTGAATATGATCTTTTATATACGAGCAATATAGAGCCTTGACCAGGTCGTATTGCTTGTATTATCCATATGGATTTTTCAGGTGTCCCAACTGCACCAGTGTAAGAAGGTAAATAAAAGTTATCAACTAGCTTATAAGTTCCAGAGTTATCAGAAATTAGCTTCCATTGATACCCAGTGGAGGCTGAATTAGCATCTAATATAATCCAACCTTTTTTTCCGACATTCATTATGTTAGTGCCTTTATCTAACAAAAGGTTTCCGTGATCTTCATCTAGTCTACTAAAGTTAACGTCCATAAAAGGACAATACATATGACTCCCCCCATGAATAACATATTTATTAGCAGTATATGAACATAATTCAGAATGTGATTATATTGGTTCATAAGTTTTATTAATAAAGGGCTTAATTTATGATTGATGTATACGATATAAAAGATAATAGACTCTTCATGTATAAGATGTAAAGAGAATCACTAAATTGCGGTCTAAAGTGTTGTTATAAGAAATAGTTGTGTTAGAGGAGTTGATTAATATAAAAAAAATATTGGTAATATTAATTGTTATTATGGTTTCCATTATGGCTACAGACAATTATAGTGTTAAAAAATTCACTGTTAAAAGTAAAAATGTAAAAATAATAGGGCATAGAGGGAGTAGTAAGCGTGCGCCAGAAAATACCATAAGTTCAATTCTATGTGCAGCAGAAGATAAAGCTGACTATGCAGAATTGGATGTACAGGAAACAAAAGATGGTGTAGTTATACTAATGCATGATAAAAATTTAAAAAGAGTTGCAAAGGTGGATAAGAATACTTCAGAAGTTTTGTATAAAGATATAAAAAAAATAGATTTGGGAAGTATTTATTCTGAAAAATTTAAAGGCGAAAAAATACCTACATTAGATGAAGTCATAAAGGCATCAAGCGGAAAAATTAATTTAGATATTGAGATTAAAAACTATAAAGATGATACAGAACTAGTAAAGAAAGTTGTACAAATTATTAAGAATAATAATTTTGAAAATAAATGTTTGGTATGCTCTTTTGATTATAGTGCATTGGTAAAAGTAAAGAAATTAAATCCTAGAATTAGGACAGGATATATTACATATTTGAGTAAAAAAGATAATTTAAACTTACAATATGTGGACTATTATAGTATTTACTACCCTAAGGTTAATAAGGGAATAGTAGAAAAACTTCATAGGAATAATAAGAAAGTACATGTATGGACTGTGGATAACATAGATGATGCCAAGAAGCTTATTCAAATAGGAGTTGACGATATAATAACGGATTACCCAAATGTTTTAGAAAATATTTAATATAATATATTTGTAAAAAGTCTCTGAATTTTCAGAGACTTTTTTATTGCTGTACTATGCTTTAAAGCTAAATTTCAAATTTTATTTTTAATTTTTAGAAATACTGTCATTATAATATACATATACAACAAAATTTTAAAATATATATATGATAGAGAAATTGTAATTAAGGAGATGCAGTATGAAAAAATTTTTAAGTATTATCGTATGCTGTGCTATTGTTTTTGCAGCAATCTTTTTACTAAAAAAATATTATTATAATGAATCTTTTGATAATAATATTAGTATGAAAAACTCTAACCTGAATTATAAAATTAAATATAAAGGAATAAAAGGTGCTGTGGATTTTACTGTAGATGAAAAAGGTGATTATTACATAGCTTACAGCAATGAAATTCAACTAATTAAAAATAATGGACAAAGTTATGATATTTACAAAAATAAAGACCTAAATATTTTTAGTATTGAATACTTTGATAATAAATTATATTTCTCATCAAATACAAAAATATATTGTTATGATTTATCAAGCAAAAAGCTTATGGAAGCACTAAGTAACTTGCCAAACTATGGTGATTACAAAAATAGTTTGATAAAAATAAAAGGGGATTATATGTATGTTACAATAGGTGCTGTAACGAATTCAGGGGTTGTAGGTGAAGATAATACATGGGTAAAAGATACACCATATATTCATGATATAACTCCTAAGGATATAACACTAAAAGGATTAGATTTCGGAAAAGATAAAACAGGAGCTTTTCAAAGTTATAGGACAAAAAGTATAAATGGACAAATAATTCCTGAGCACTTTCCAGGTAACGCTTCAGTATTAATATATAATTTAAAAACAGGAAATAGTGAAACTTTTGCATGGGGTATAAGAAACATAACAGGAATGGATTTTACAAATGAAGGCAAGTTAATAGCAGCAGTTGGTGGAATGGAAAATAGAGGATCTAGGCCGGTTAAAGGAGATTCAGATTATTTATATGAAATAAAAAAGGGTGTATGGTATGGATGGCCAGATTATAGTGGAGGAGACCCCGTTACATCCCCAAGATTTAAAGGAGGAGCAAATGGACTTCAGTTTATATTGGAAAATCATCCAACTACAAATCCACCAGGGCCTATGTATCAAAATAAAAATCCTAATTCTATAGTATCGCTTGCTATAGATAATACAGGAGCATTAGGTGAAAAAAATTGCATATATTTTTATGATAAATTTAATAATGAACTATATGGATTCAATGGCACTGGTAGTATAAAAGAATGTGTGAAATTTAATCAAAATGTTCAAATTTTAAGCTTAAAGTTTGCGGCAAAGGAGTTCTTGATTCTTGACGGAAATTCAGGATATTTATATAGTATAGAGAAAGAAGTAATTAAGAAAGGTATAAATATAGACAAAGAATTTTATGCATATCTTTTGAGTATTACTGTAATTGGAATATTAATGACATTAAGATTTATAAAAAATACAAATTAAAGAGAGACTATAAAAAAAGTGAAACTTATGGGGAGATAGAAGAAAAATGAGAAGAAAAATAGAAAGCACCTATGGAAGAGCTTTAAGAGGAATATTTCATGCGGTTAATCCTCTTAAAAAGAAAATATTAAAAACTCATTGTACTGTTCATAAATTTATAATAATGCAAGCTATAGAAATATTAAAAAATGATGGTTATGAGGAACAGTATAGATTTTTTAAAGAGCATGTAAATTCGTTGAACACTGGAGTAGCGTGGGCAGATCAAGATTTTAAAAGCTCCAATCATTTTTATCATGTAACTAAAGGAAAAGGACTGTATGGTTTTTCAGATGCTTTAACAGAATGTAAAAAATATTATAGTAAGTCTATGGCATTTATAAATGCTGGGGATATCAATAAATCGTTATTTTACCTTGGAGCATCCTGTCATTTAGTTCAAGATGCTACGGTACCTCAACATGTGAACAATAAACTTTTAAAGAGTCATAGAAAATTTGAATTGTGGATTATAAGTAGGCTGCTCACTGACTATTCTTTTATAGCCAAAGATGGAGCTGTGATATATGAGAGTATTGACGAATTTATAAGAAATAATGCTATAATGGCTAATAGCACTTATATAAAAAATATATCGATAGAATCGAGAGATGAAAAGTATGGAAACATAGCAGCAATAATATTAAAAGAAGCACAGAGGACTACTGCTGGTTTTATGATCAGATATTATAATGAATTAAAGAAATATGAAATTCTTCCTTAATTTGGAGGAATTTCTTTTTTTATAAAGAATATATATCTACATATGTTAAATCTAACAAAAGTATAAAGAATAAGGGTAGGTGGGGATATGAAAAAAAATATATTTATAAGCATGGAAAGAGAAATATTTAGGGGTAATATATTAGATATTGGAATGGAGAATCAGGGCATATTTTATAATATTTACAAGAAATATAATGATGATATAAATGTAGAATATATTAGTGGTAAAGAAGGGAAAAAAAACATACATGAAAATTTCTATGATAGCTGTATATTATTTTTTTCTTTAAACAGCATATGGTTAAAAAACAGAAAAAGGGATCTTATCAAAGATATATATAAATATTTAAATAAAGACGGGATAATCTATATATGGGATATTGATAAAGGATATGGAAAAATTTTTAATGGGCATATAAAAATTGTTATACCAGGAAGTAAAATAAAACATATGGATATAAAGGAGTTAAACATATTAAAAGATATTTCTAAAGAAAATACAATTACATTGTTAGAAAACTATTTTGATATACTTGATTCTAAGTCCTCTGATGGAATATATTATATAAAAGCAAGGAAAAAGTTGATGTTAAGTAATGTTAATAACGGGGTTTTGAAAAAGGAAAAAGAAACTAAAGAGAAAATTGGTGCTAATTAGATTGGAAGAATTTTTAAATCATTGATTTAAAAGGTTGGAATAATGTATACTATATAAAGTGTTATGAAAATAATAGTATTAAACTGAAAGGGAATGGAATTAAATATGAAAGTAGTGTTAACAGCGCTTGATTCTAAATTTATACACAGTAATTTAGCTGTAAGATATTTAAAGGAATATACAAAAAATTTAAACTATAATTGTGTTATAAGAGAATTTACTGTAAATGATAGGGAAGATAAGATACTAGAAGAGCTTATTTATGAGGAGCCGGATATACTGGCTTTTTCTTGTTACATATGGAATATACAAATGGTTAAAAAATTAGCATCACTTATTAGGCTTGTAAATCCCAAAATTAAAATATTATATGGAGGACCTGAAGTGTCCTATGATAGTGAGATTTTTTTGAAAGAAAATCCAGGAGAATATGTAATATGCGGAGAGGGAGAAGAAACATATTATGAATTTATAGAATGCCAATTAAAACTTGGAAAATCTCAAGAAGATATATGTGTAAATGATATACTTAAAAAGATTAAAGGACTATGCTTTAAAATGGAGGACAATATATCCTTTAATGGGCATAGAGAATTAATGAATATGAATAATGTTGTGTTTCCATACAATGAGGAAGACAACTTACAAAATAGAATAGCATACTATGAAGCTTCACGGGGATGCCCTTTTAATTGCAAATACTGCTTATCTTCAACTACCCATGGTGTGAGGTTTTTAAATTTAGATAGGGTAAAGAGTGAAATTAGCTTCTTAATTGAAAAAGGGGTAAGACTTATTAAGTTTGTTGATAGAACCTTTAACTGTAATGCAAAATTTGCTACTGAAGTATGGAAATTTCTAATGAGCTTAGATACTGAAGCAACCTTTCATTTTGAAATATCAGCAGATATATTAACAGATGAGCAAATAAAACTTTTAGAATTAGCACCTGTAGGAAGAATTCAGTTTGAAGTAGGGGTTCAAACTACTAACAACCAAGTGCTTAAAAACATAAATAGATATGTGAATTTTAAAGATATAAAGGAAAAGGTTGAAGAACTAGAAAGAATAAGGAATATAAAACAACATCTTGATTTGATTGCAGGTCTTCCAGGAGAGGATTTTTATTCCTTTAAAAAATCTTTTAATGATGTTTATTCCATAAAACCTGAAGAGATACAGCTTGGATTTTTAAAACTTTTAAAGGGATCAGATATGAGATTGGAAGCCGAAAAGTGGGGAATGTTATATTCGCCTTATCCACCTTATGAAATTTTAAGTACAAGAAATATAAGTTATAGGGAATTACTTATTTTAAAAAGAATAGAAGAAGTTTTAGATAAATATTATAACTCAAGAAAGTTTAATAATATACTGAATTATTTTCTACCTAAGTTTGAGACGCCTTTTGATTTTTATGAAAAACTAGGAACATTTTTTCATGACAAAGGATATTTAAACAGAAACATATCAGCAGCAGATTATTATAAAGTATTTGTTGAATTTAGTGAAGAGATTTTGAAAGAAGACAGCTTGAGCTTGAAAGAAATTATAAAATATGATTATTTAAAATTCAATAAGAAGAAATATCTTCCTGAGTTTTTAAATAGAGAAAGAAATAAGGGAGAAGAGAGAAGAATAAAAGAACTAATAGAAAAAGAAAAAATTAAGGTATCAACTAGTTATCATGCTGAAAAGTTTTTTATCGACATTGAGCTATTTATTAACACTGGCAGAGTAAAAGAAAGAAGCCATTATGTAATATTTGATTTGGAAAATATAAAAGAGAAGTTTATAGATATATAGCATGTCCTTGATGAAAGTATAAAATGAATGTATAATTACTTAAGTAATATATTAAGAGGGAGGGAATTTTAAGACCTGATATGCTAGAAGTAATATCTTAATACAGTAGAGAGGTTTTAAAAGAACATTTATGGCAATTAAAGACATATTAAAATTTGGAGATAAAACATTAACAAGAGTAAGTAGAAGAGTAGAAAAAATAGATGAAGAGGTATTAAGTCTTATACAAGATTTAAAAGACACTTTGTATAATACAGATGGTGTTGGACTAGCAGCTCCTCAGATAGGGGTGTTAAAGAGAGTAATACTTATAGACCTTAGAGATGGAAGTGAACCTATAATACTTATAAATCCTAAAATAACTAAAAAAATAGGAAGAGTAGAAGATATAGAAGGATGTTTAAGTTATCCTGGATACGAAGGGGAAGTAGTAAGACCTAGAAGAGTAATAGTTTTAGGTATAACTTTAGAGGGCAATGAAGTAGAATATACCGCAGAAGGATTTTTAGCAAGAGCTTTCTGCCATGAGATTGATCATCTAGATGGAATTATATACACAGATAGGTGCAAAAAAGTTTATAAAATAGAAGAAGAATAGAATATTGATTCTATAATAAAAATAACTTCGTATGAGTAAAGAAATACGAAGTTATTTTTATTTACAGATTTTAAATGTACTTTATAGAAACTCCTTTTACACCAAATATGTTGCCTACAAGAGGTAATCTGAGTTTTCTATAGACTAATATTTCATCATCTAACTTAAGCCCTTTTTCTATGAAAATTTTTATCCCGTTATATTCATAAGATATATAATTTTTGTTAGATTTAAAATTTTTTAAAACCTCAATACAGAGGCTTTTAATAGGCATTTCACAGCAACCGCCTGAGGCAGAAATAGTTTTAATAATAAAACTTCCTTCTTTCTGTTTTGCATAATTAAGAGCATTTTCTTCTATTGTAACCATAATAACACCTCCATACCTATCTGGGGTATAATGGAATTTTAATATATAAAAATTAATTTGTCAATATTGAACAGAATTGATTTTGAGAAAATTTAGCAATAATAATTTTAGTACATTTGATTTCTTAAAAGTTCAGATAGAATCATGTATTATTATAAAAATGGATGTCCTGGAACTAAGTTAGTTTTATTGATTGTGGTGAAAGCCACTGTTATGATTGGCTGTCGCACTTGATAAGCATGACAGCCACTTTTGCGTTAAGATGTTATAAGTGATAAAATATAAATAGTATTGTAAAAATTAATATTCATTGATTACGTTGACATATTTTCAACTTAAATATAAAATAAGATTCTGCGATATGATTGGAGGTGTTCAATGGTGGCTTTAAACTGTGATCAAATGGACTTTGAAAAGAAAAATCTTAAGGAAACAAAAATTTGGATTAATAAAGAGCTTGGAAAAATTCAAGAGGATGATAAACAATTAAAAGGAAAAATAGATGCTTTAAGAAAGCAATCAAAAGGAAAATACAATGAGGAATTAGAAACTAAAGAAAAGCTTTACGCGATAACTCACAAAAATGTTCAAAAATACAATGAAGCACAAAAGCAACCTTATTTTGGCAGAATAGATTTCAGAGAATATAGACGAGAAAAAGAAATATTTTATATAGGTAAGTTTGGAATAGGAGACTTAGAAACTGGAGATGAGAAGGTAATTGATTGGAGATCACCAATTGCAGATCTTTATTACAGTGGCACCTTTGGAGAGTCTTTCTATAGAGCTCCTATGGGCATAATAAGTGGAGAATTAAGCCTTAAAAGGAAATTTATTATAAAAGACAGTGAACTTATAGATGCTTTTGATGAAGGAATAAATGAGATAATTTTGAAATCTTCTAATGAAGAAGGAAATGCTTTAATAGATGAATATTTAAGAATAAATTTAGAGCAAAGTGTTAGTAGTAAATTAAAGGATGTTGTTGCTACAATACAAAAAGAGCAAAATGACATTATTAGAGCTGATAAAAATAAAGTGCTTATAGTTCAGGGATCTGCTGGTTCGGGTAAAACCACAGTAGCACTGCATAGATTAGCATATTTATTGTATAAATATAAGGAAAAACTTAGTGGAGAGGATATATTGGTTATAGCACCAAACAAGCTTTTCTTGGATTACATATCGGATGTACTTCCAGATCTAGGAGTGGATAACGTAAGACAAAATACCTTTGAAGGCATTGCACTTGAAGTGTTAGGATTAAAAAGTAAAATATATTCGAAAGACAAAAAGCTTTCTGAGATACTTGAAAGCAAAGAAAATGGTGAATTGAAATTTATTACAAATAGTAGTAAATTAAGAGGTACTATAGGTTTTAAAAGTATTATAGATCGATATATAAGGTATATGGAGATAAGAGATTTAGAAATAGAGGATATAAAAGTTGATCATTACGTTTTATTTGATAAAAAGGAAATACAAAGACTTTATGCAAAGGATGTAGTTCATTTATCTCTAAACAAGAGAAAAGATGAAATAAAAAGATACTTTACTTTAAAAATAGATGAAAAAATAAAATCAATTTTGGATAAAATTGATTTTTCCTATGAATACCAGATAGCAAGAATAAAGAAATCTATGGAGGATGGTAGTGAAAGACGAAAAAAGCTTATTGAATTGTATGATGAGCGAGATAATAAAAAGAATGAAATAAAAATACAAGCTAAGAAAAATTTTGATGGGTACTTTAATAAATGGAAGCAGGTGGACACGAGAAAACTTTATATAGACTTTTTCAATAATGAGGAAATTTTTAAAGAGGTTACATCTGAAAAAATACCTAAAGCCTTGGCAGATTATATGAAAGAAGAGTTGAATAGTAATTATGAGAACGGAATAATTGATAGTGACGATTTAGCTGCTATGCTATATATAAAGCTAAAGATAGAAGGATTACCGGAAAAATTCAAATATAAGCATACAGTAATAGACGAAGCACAGGATTATAGTGTTTTTCAAATTGCTGTATTAAAAGAGTTGGTTGAAAATAATTCTTTAACTATAGTTGGTGATGTAGGTCAAGGTATTTATTATTATAAGGGAATTGAAAATTGGGAAAAGCTTATAGATGAGGTTTTTTCAAAGGATGCTACATATGTTCAACTTACCCAAAGCTACAGATCCACAGTAGAGATAATTGAATTTGCAAATAAGGTATTAGAAAAACAAAATAATAAAATAAAGCCAGCAATTCCTGTTTTGAGACATGGAAAGGTTCCTGAGGTCATAGAATTTAAAACTAATAAAGAATTTGGTGAAAGAATAGATAAGATAGTTAAGGAAGTTGAAAATATTAATAAAAAAAGTATAGCGATTATAGGTAGAACCTATGGTGAATGTAAAAAAATCAAAGAACACTTAAAAAAATATAGTGAATTTGACTGGGATATAGTTAAAGATACTGATAAAAATTTGAAATTGGAGAAAATAATAATTCCTTCCTATATGACAAAGGGATTAGAATTTGATTGTACTGTAATCTACAATTGTAATGAAGAAAACTATGGGGAAGAAGAGTTGGATAAAAAGATATTATATGTGGCCTTGACAAGAGCGCTTCATTTAGAATATGTATTTTATTCAGGAGAAAAATCAAAATTAATAGATTAATTCGAAAACTTCTGACTTGAAACTGTGGCAGCATTTTTAAGGGCTGTAGAAAAGTTAAGCAAAATCTTAATTTATTCTATAGCCTTATATAATACTTGAAAGTAAAAATTTAAATCATAAAGAATAATTATTTTAAGGACAATGAGAGGAAAAGGGGATTATTATGTATAAGATCATTCTTGTAGATGATGAAGAAGAAGTTAGAAAAGGCATAATTAATAAAATTCAATGGAACAAGTATGGTTTTGAAATTATAGGTGAAGCTGAAAACGGAAGAGAGGCACTTGAAATAGCAGAAAAAAACGTTCCAGACCTTGTGATCACAGACATAAAAATGCCATTCATGGATGGGATGGAGCTCTCTGAGATCCTTTCGGAAAGATTTGCTACCGTAAAAATAGTTATATTAACAGGTTTTGACGAGTTTGAATATGCAAAAACAGCAATAAAATTAAATGTAATTGAATATATTTTAAAGCCGATATCTTCAAATGATATTATTAAATTGCTTATTAATGTTAAGGAAAGATTAGATAAAGAGTTTCAAGAAAAGAAAGATATGAAATTTTTTGAGGAACTTTATCATAAAAGTCTACCAATTTTAAGAGAAAAGTTCTTAAGTTCTATTATTAGAGGTAATATTGATATTGATGAAATTATAGAAAAAGAAAAAAATTATAATATTAGTCTTGAAGGAGAAACTTTTCTTATATCAATAATTGCAATCGATTACAAATTAGAAAATATTGAAAGCAAAGATAAGGAAATTATTATATTTAAAGTATTGAATTTATGTGAAGAAATAATAAATAAATATTGTGCTGGACTAGTATTTATTGAAGAGGGAAATATAGTTATTTTGAGTATATCACAAGAAAAAGATAAAAAGCTAATGCTTCAGAAGACTACCAAAATACTTGAAGAAATAAAGCAATCTGTAGATAAATATCTAAAATTAAATATAACAATTGGAATTGGTACAAGCTGCGAGGATATAGAAGGAGTAAGTATTTCCTATAAGAATGCAGTTGCCGCACTTGATTATAGAATTATCCTCGGCAATAACAGAATTATATTTATTGATGATATTGAGCCTAAAAGAGAAAATGAAATAGTATTTGATAAACTAAAGGAAAGACAGTTGGAAAGTTGTATAAAGACTGGAACAAAAGAAGAAATATATTCTACGGTTGAAGATATTTTTAAAGTGATTGAGGCTTCAAGGGCATCTATTGAACATTATCAAATATATCTAATACAGATTGTAACTATAATTATTAAGATATCTAAAGACTCTAGTGTAGATATAGCGGATATATTTGGAGAGAAATTTAATTTTTTTATAGAATTAGATAAATTTAGCACATTAGTAGAGGTAAAGAACTGGATTAAGAAAATCTCAATAAAGATTTCAGAGCACATTATTAAAGGCAGAGAGGATTTAAGTAAGCTTCTTGTAGATAATGCTAAGGAATACATAGAAGAAAGATATCAAGATGTTGATATAAATATAAATACTATATGTAATTATCTACATATAAGTCAAGCCTATTTTAGCTATATATTCAAGAAGGATACTAAGACTACCTTCGTAAGTTATCTGACTCAGATTAGAATGGAAAAAGCAAAAGAATTATTAAGAAATACAAATTTAAAGACCTTTATAATAGCAGAAAAAGTTGGATTTTCTGAGCCTAATTATTTTAGCTATTGTTTTAAAAAAAATTTAGGACAATCACCCTCAGAATATAGGAATAGCTTTAAAAATATAAAGTAGGGAGATTTTTTTATGATTGAATTTATAAAGAAACCAATTAAAGCAATAGCTAAATTTATAAGAAGAAGTAGTATCCAACTTATTATAACAGTTTCATTTACATTTGTTACTATCGTGGCGATGCTCTTTGTGGGCATAGCTCTATTTAATACTTTTTCTATGTACTCTCATGAGAATGCT
Source organism: Clostridium thailandense (assembly GCF_019207025.1). GTDB lineage: Bacteria > Bacillota > Clostridia > Clostridiales > Clostridiaceae > Clostridium_AM > Clostridium_AM thailandense. Next base: position 19,921 of record NZ_JAEEGC010000040.1, read on the forward strand.
ATAATAAATACCAATCAAATAGCAGACGAAATAAATGTTAATATGGGGTATTATCTAAAAAACATGATATATATATCTTCTTTAATTGAAAGTAACATTAAAAAAGATGAGAATTTACCGAATTCACAAGTTTTAAACCAGATGGAAATTGTATCAAATACAAGAGATGATATTGTAGCTCTAGCAGTCTTTACAGATAAGGGAGATGTAGCAGTTAAGCTGCATGATTTTGAAATAAAAGGGAGAGCAAATGTAGAAAATCAAGTTTGGTTTAAAGAAGCGATAAACAATCCTAATAAAGTAAATATATCCTTACCTCATGTCGAGAATATATTTTATGGCAATCATAGCTGGGTAGTATCTCTAAGTAAATGTGTTAAATATAAAAGAGCAGGTAAAGAAGTTACAGGAGTACTACTAGTAGATATGAATTTTAGATCTCTTGATCAATTGTGTCAACAGACTAAGCTTGGTAATATGGGTTATATATATATTATTGATGCTAAAGGAAATATTGTTTATCACCCACAGCAGCAGTTAATATATATGGGTCTAAAACAGGAGAATATAAAAAATGTACTAAGTAGGACTGCAGGAAATTTTATTGAAACCTTTGATAATAAACAGAGACTGGTAACTGTAAAAAATGTCAAAATTACTGGGTGGAAGATAGTGGGGATATATTATTTGGATCAAGTAGTAGCTACTAAGAAAAATTTAAAAGCGTATTCGGTTTTAATAATACTACTAGGAATTCTTTTTGTTACAGCCATATCTAAGTCACTCTCCGCAAAAATATCAAGACCAATAAAGGAATTGGAAAAGTGTATGAAGCTTGTAGAGGAAGGGAGATTTGATGTGAAAATAAATGTAGAAGGAGAGTATGAGGTTGTTCGCTTGTCAAAAGCCTTTAATATGATGGTATCGAGGATTACAAACTTAATGGAGCAAATAGTAAGAGAACAAGAGGGAAAGAGAAAAAGCGAGCTAGATGCACTCCAAGCTCAAATCAACCCACATTTCTTATATAATACTTTGGATTCAGTGGTATGGATGATAGAAAATGAAAAAAATCAAGAGGCAGTTACAATGATAACAGCTCTTGCTAGATTGTTTAGAATTAGTATTAGTAGAGGGAAGAATATTATTACTGTGAGAGAAGAATTGGAACATGCTAAAAATTATTTAATTATACAAAAAATAAGATATAGAAACAAGTTTGAATTTAAAATAGAAGTACAAGACGATGTGTTCAATTATAGTACTATTAAGCTTATTCTTCAGCCAATTATTGAGAATTCTATTTATCATGGAATAGAATGCTCTGTAGACCAGGGAGAAATACTTATTTATGCTGGTATAGAAGAAAATAAATTGTTATTAATGGTCAAAGATAATGGCTTAGGTATGAGAGAAGATGTAGTGAAAAATATATTAGTTGATGAGAATAGAAAAAGTAAGGGGTCGGGAGTTGGAATAAAAAATGTTGATCAGAGGATAAAGCTTTGCTATGGACAAGAATATGGATTAAAAATAGATAGTGAGCTTGAGGTTGGAACTGAAGTTAAAATTTATCTTCCATTGTATAAAGATAGCCTTAAAGAGGTGAATACAAAATGAGAAACATAAAAAATATAGTTGGTGTATTCATAATATTTATTCTGATTTTGTATTCTATAGTTTATTATAATAGTTTAACATTTAATGAAACACAAAAAAACAAGAAAGTTCTTATGGTAGGGGGTCTGACAAACGGTGATTATTGGAATACTATAAAAATGGGAGCTAAGGCAGCTGCAGAAGAAGGAAATGTAGTATTTGAATATATGTCTACTAAGGATGAGGGGGATGTTAAGGGACAAATATCTATAATTAATAATGCTTTGAATAAAGGTATAAATGCATTGGTAGTGGCACCAAATGATTATACTGAAATAGCCAAGGTGATAGAGAAAGCTTATAGCAAAAATATTCCTGTAATTATAATGAATTCCAAGGTAAATACCAATAAATTTAATAGTTATATTTCCGCGGATAACATAGATGAAGGAAAAAAAGCTGGAGATATGCTAGTGAGCATCTTAGGTGAAAAATTTAAAGTAGGAATTATAAGTTCTATTGAAGGCGGAAATTCATCAACAGAAAAAGAAAACGGGCTTATGGAATTGTTTTCTCAGTATAAAGGAATTAAGGTAGTATCAAAGGGATATTGTCTTTCTGATGTTACAATGGCACAAGACTTAACAAAAAGAATGATAAGCGAAAACAATGATTTAGAAGCAATAGTGGCTCTAAATTCTACTGCAGCAGAAGGAGTATCAGAAGCTCTTAGTGAAATGAATTTAGAAGGAAGAGTAAAGGTTATTACCTTTGATAGCACTTTTAAGGAAATTGATTATCTGGAAAAGGGCGTAATTACAGCTATTGTCATTCATGATCCTTTTACGATGGGATATTTAAGTGTAAAATATGCAATTGATGCTCTTAATAATAAAAGTATTCCAAAGGATATTAAGATAGATTCTAAGATAATAGATGGTACAAATATGTATTTGCAAGAAAATGAAAAAATATTGTTTCCTGTTGTTAAGTAACATTGCATAGAATTTTTATATATTTGTATAGAATTTTATATTAATTTTATGTTAATCATATATTAATATAATTATAGAAAACATTTACAAAATAGAATTTAAGGGGGAATTATTAATGAAAAAGGTTCTTACATTGGTACTTTTTGCTTCACTTACAATAGGTGCTCTTGCGGGATGTGGATCAAGTACTCAAAATTCTGGAGGATCATCTAGTGGAAGTAAAGACTCAAAAGTTAACATAGGATGTGCTATCTATAAATATGATGACACCTTTATGACAGGTGTACGTAATGCTGTTGCAGATTCTTTAAAAGATAAAGCTAATTTAGAGATGGTGGATAGCCAAAACTCACAGTCTACTCAAAATGATAAAGTTGATTTATTCATAACAAAAAAGGTTAACAGCATGATAATTAATCCGGTTGATAGAACTGCTGCAGGAGTAATTATAGATAAGGCTAAGAATGCCAATATACCTGTTGTATTTATGAATCGTGAGCCATTAGCAGAAGATATGAAAAAATGGGATAAGGTTTATTATGTAGGAGCAAAGGCTGAACAATCAGGTACAATGCAGGGTCAAATCATAGCAAAATATTTTAAAGATCACCCAGAAGCAGATAAAAATCATGATGGAGTTATTCAATACGTAATGTTAAAAGGAGAACCTGGGCATCAAGATGCAGAATTGAGAACTAAATACTCAATTGAAGCTGTAACAGCAGCTGGATTTAAAGTACAAAAATTAGCAGAAGATACAGGCATGTGGGATCGTGTAAAAGGACAAGAAAAAATGGCTGCATTCCTTGCATCTAATGGAGATAAAATTGAAGCTGTGTTTGCAAATAATGATGATATGGCATTAGGTGCAATAGAAGCATTAAAAGCTGCAGGATATTTTAAGGATAACAAGTATGTTCCTGTAGTAGGTGTTGATGCAACTGCACCTGGAGTTCAAGCTATTCAGGATGGCACAATGCTTGGAACAGTTCTAAATGATGCTAAAAACCAAGGAGCAGCTTCAGCTAAATTGGCAGAAGTTCTTGCTAAAGGACAAACTCCAAGTAAGGATAATACAGGATTTGAAATTAAAGACGGCAAATATGTTTGGATAGATTATAAGACAATCACTAAAGATAATATTAAGGATGCTAAATAATTTTTCAAGTTGTTAATTTATATAGGGATGTGGTTTGAAAATTCCCCATCCCTTGTTATTTTTCATGGGGTTTAAGGAGGTCGCCAAATGAGTGAGAGTGAATTTTTACTTGAAATGAACAATATAGTAAAAGAGTTTCCAGGAGTTAGAGCCCTAGATAAAGTTACTCTAAAGGTAAGACCAGGTAGTGTACATGCACTTATGGGTGAAAATGGTGCAGGAAAATCTACGCTAATGAAATGTCTATTTGGTATATACAAACAAGATTCAGGAGAAATACTTTTTAATGGTAAATCAATACAAAATGATAGTTCAAAGGATGCTTTAGAACGTGGTATTGCTATGATTCATCAAGAGCTTCATCCTGTCAAATATCGTAATGTAATGGAGAATATGTGGCTTGGTCGTCTTCCTTTAAAAAATTATGGCATAGTAAAGTTAGTCAATGAGAGGAAGATGTATGAAGATACAAAAGAATTATTTAAAAGCTTAGAATTAGATATAGATCCAAAAGTTAAGGTGGAAAATTTATCAGTTTCAATAGTTCAGCAAATGGAAATCGCAAAAGCTGTATCCTATAATGCTAAAATTATTATTATGGATGAGCCAACCTCTTCTTTAACTGAAACTGAGGTAGAACATCTGTTTAAGATTATAAGAGACCTAAAAGACAAAGGGGTTTCAATTATCTACATTTCTCATAAAATGGAAGAAATACTTCGCATTTCTGATGAAGTAACAATAATGAGAGATGGGGCTTTAGTAGGAACATGGAAGGCTGAAGAACTTACAACTGATTTAATTATAAAGAAAATGGTTGGAAGAGACCTTACTAATAGATTCCCGGATAGAGAAAATGTACCTGGTGAAGTAGTATTAAAGGTGGAAGGACTAACATCTCCTTTTAAAAAGTGTTTCAAAAACGTTTCTTTCGAACTTAGAAAAGGGGAGATTCTTGGAATTGGAGGTCTTGTAGGAGCACAAAGAACTGAGCTTGTAGAAGCTATTTTTGGACTTAGAAGTGTTGAGGCCGGAAAAATATTTATTAATGGGAAGGAAGTCAGAATTAATTCCTCAATTGATGCAAAAAAATATAAAATCGCACTTCTTACAGAAGAAAGAAGAGTAACAGGGATATTTCCCTTGCTATCTGTGTTAGAAAATACAGTAATAGCAAACTTAAATAAATATTTGAATAGGTTTGGAATTTTAAATGAGAATAAAAGAAAAGAAGATACAAAAAAGGGTATAGAAATGCTGAAAGTAAAGACCCCTTCAGTAAAGACTCTTATAAAAGATTTATCTGGTGGGAACCAACAAAAAGTTTTACTTGCTAGATGGCTTCTTACAGATCCAGATATATTAATACTAGATGAGCCTACTAGAGGGATAGACGTAGGAGCAAAATATGAAATTTATACGATAATTTCACATCTTGCAAAAGAAGGAAAAAGTATCATAATGATTTCATCTGAAATGCCGGAACTTTTAGGAATGTCTGATAGAGTTATGGTAATGTGCGAAGGACGATTGTCAGGAATAATAGATGGTAAATCTGCGACAGAAGAAAAAGTAATGGAACTTGCCGCAAAATATATGGTTTAAAATGGGGAGGGTAAAAATGGAGAATGTTAATATAAAGAAAACAAAAGATTTTGCAAAGCAAAATGCAATTTATCTCGTTTTTATAGTTCTAATTATTGGTATCGCGCTAAAAGACCCACGTTTCATTTCATTAAGTTGTTTTAAAGATATTCTAGTTCAAAGTTCTACTAGAATTATTATTGCACTAGGTGCAGCTTTTGTAATATTGATGGGTGGAGCAGATCTTTCAGCTGGTAGAGTTGTTGGGTTAACAGCGGTATTATCTGCGTCTATGCTTCAATTGCCTGATTATTCAAGAAGATTTTTTCCTAATTTGCCACACCTACCTTTAATAATACCAATACTCATAGCTATAGGAGTTGGTTTGTTAGTTGGACTATTAAATGGTTATATTGTTGCTCAATTTAGTGTACCACCATTTATAGCAACCTTGGGTACAATGGTTATAGTTTATGGTGCAAATTCTATATATTTTAATCTTCCTCCAAACAATTCACAGCCTATAGGTGGCTTAAGGGCTGATTTTTCAAAACTTGGAACAGGATCTTTTTTGGGAATTCCATATATATTTATAATTGCAGTAATTATGACTATTTTAATATATATAGTATTAAATAAAACTAGGCTTGGAAAAAATTTGTATGCCATTGGTGGTAATAAGGAAGCCGCTATAGTATCAGGGATTAATGTTAAAAAGTCAATGCTATATCTATATGTAATTGCTGGTGGTCTTTATGGCTTAGCAGGAGTACTTGAAGCTGCAAGAACAGGAGGAGCTACTAATAACTATGGTAATATGTATGAAATGGATGCCATAGCTGCATGTGTAGTTGGAGGATGGTCCGTTTCTGGTGGTGTAGGAACTGTGCCAGGTGTTGTAATAGGTGTTTTCATATTTAGTGTTATAAACTATGGATTGACTTTTATAGGAGTTAATCCGTATTGGCAGCAAATAATTAAAGGACTTATAATTGTTTCAGCAGTTGCTGTAGATATAAGAAAATATCTTAATAAAAAGTAAGTATTTAAAATTTTAATAATAAAAGTACAGCTAAAAAAGACAAGTTTTCATAAGAAAGTTTGTCTTTTTTAACGGCGTTTTATTATTTATTAATAAATAATATTTATTAATAAATAATACTACTTGATTTTTATGATTATTATGGTAAAATAATAACAAAGAATAATTTGGTTAAAATATATTTATTATGTATTTTGGGAGGTATAATATGAACGTTGAAAAATTAAAAGATGATATTTATTGGGTTGGTGTAGCAGATCCAGGGCTTAGAGTTTTTGATATAATTATGGAGACAAAAAAAGGAACAACTTATAATTCTTATTTAATTGATGACGAAAAAGTTGCCATAATTGATATTGTTAAAGATGGTTTTTTTGATAAATATATTTCTAATATAAAAAGTGTTATAGGGGACAGAAAGGTTGATTACATAGTCGTTCAGCACACAGAGTTAGACCATAGTGGTTCGATCATAAATTTAATTAAAGAATACCCAGATGCGACAGTCATAGGTTCAAGAGCAGCATTAATTTACCTTAAAGATATTGTTAATGCAGATTTTAAAAGTATGGAAGCACCTAAAGAGTTAAGTCTCGGAAAAACTAATTTGAAATTTATTGTTGCTCCAAATCTTCATTGGCCAGATACAATGTTTACTTATGCAGAGAACAAGGAAGTGTTATTTACTTGCGATTTCCTAGGATGTCACTATTGTCCAGAGAAATGTATAATAGATAAATGTTCTGATGATTATTTTGAAGAAATGAAGTACTATTTTGAGGTTATTATGGGGCCTTTTAAAAAGTTTGTTCTAGCAGGACTTAATAAGATAAAAGACTTGAAATATGATATGGTTGCAACAAGTCATGGTCCAGTACATGTCGATGACATAGAAAAATACATTAATCTATATAAAGAATGGGCTACTGAAGAAGCAATAATTGAAGACAACATTCAGATATTCTATATTTCAGCTTATGGAAACACTAAAAAAATAGCAGAATATATCTCAAAAAGAATAAACGATAATGGTGTTAAAGCAGAAGCTCATGAAATAACTTCTATGGATTTATCAGATTTAATATCATTAGCTGAAAAGTCCAGTGGGATATTAGTAGGATCACCAACAATAAACCAAGATGCTGTTAAGCCGGCTTGGGATTTGTTATCGTTAATATGTGCAATTACTAATAGAGGTAAAGCGGCAGGAGCCTTTGGTTCATACGGATGGAGCGGGGAAGGTGTTCCTATGCTAACAGAAAGATTAAAATCCTTGAAATTTAAAGTAGTAGAAGAAGGCTTGAAATTTAAATTTGTGCCTAGCGAAGAAGACTTCAAAAGAGCAGATGAATTTGTGGATAAATTTTTAGGACTAATGTAAAAAACATATTTATTTTTATAGGGTTGCA
>NZ_JAEEGC010000041.1 GCF_019207025.1 Clostridium thailandense
GCGATCCCAGTGGCTCAGCTGGTTAGAGTGCCGGCCTGTCACGCCGGAGGTCGAGGGTTCGAGTCCCTTCTGGGTCGCCATATTAATTTGCTGGCATAGCTCAGCAGGTAGAGCAACTGACTTGTAATCAGTAGGTCGCGAGTTCGATTCTTGCTGCCAGCACCATTTATTAAAATTGTATGTTTATGCATACAGTTTTTTTTGTATGTAAAATATTAAAATTATACGTGTATAAAAATGAAGTAGCACAAAGTTTAAGTTTTGTGCTACTTTTTCTGTAATTAATAACTTTTGTTTTTTATATTTTGCTGTATTCTTATATCTTCGCCAAAAAAGTTACATAAAGTAAATTCCCCAAGCAATCTAGAAGAAATTCTTTCTGAGTATATTTTTAGTAAATCTTCTAAATCATAATTTGTTGAAACTAATAATTTACTTTTCTTGAGAAGCCGTCTATTCAATAAGTTGAACAGCTCTGTCCTTGAAAAGTCTGTTATTTGTTCTGATCCTAAATCATCTATTATAAGTAAGTCACAGTTTAATAACAAATCTTCTAACGTATTGTCATTGTTAAATCTTATGTGTTTTAAATCTTGAATTAAGGAATCAGCGGTTCTATATACTACTAGATAGCCATTATCTAATAGTTCCTTAGCTATACAATTTGACAAAAAGGTTTTACCGGTTCCCGAAGTGCCTAAGAATAACAAGTTCTCATCAGTAAAAGAAAAATTTTTAATTAGGTTCCAAGATTTTGAGACTATATTCTCTATATTTTTTCTAGGGCTTACAGGTTCACTTCCAGTTCTTCGGGCAGAATAAAGTTCAAAATTAAAGTTAGCAAAATTATTTTTTTTCAATATTTCTTTTAAATCTGAGTTCTCATAATACAGATCTACAAGTTTTTGTTTGTAACAAATACATTTAGTGTTGCCTATAAAACCTGTGTCTTTGCATTTATTACATTTATAATTTATCTCTAAGTAATCTAATGGATAATTATTACTCACTAAAAGTTCGGATTTTTTTATTCTTAGGTCTGTAATTTTTTCTTTTAGTTCTTTAAGATAGTTATCTTTGTTTTGTGCATTATTTAATATATTTATTGATAACTTCAAACATAGCTTCGCAATTTCTGATTCGATTTTTATAACTTCAGGAATTTTGTTCCCTATCTCATCTCTTCTCAATTTAAGAGATTTTTCTTCAGTTTTTCTTATATTTTCATAAGTTTTTACTATACTACTTTCATAACCTTTAATCATTTATCATCCCATCCTAAAAGCTTCTTTTTTAAATCATCATAATCATAGTCTCTTTGTTTAAAATTGTTAAATGTGCTATTTGATGCTTTATTATAATTATTATTTTTAAATGAAGAATTAGAATTGTTATTATAAGAAGATTTTTTGTTATCCTTTTTTAAGTCCTTTTTATCTACATCTTCTATAGTTGCAATTCCGTCTTTGTTCCAACTATTTAAAATTCCATCAATGTATTTAAAGTCTGCTTTGTTAATTCTTTGAAAACATATATCACATGCTCGATAGATAACGTCTAAGGAAAAGTTATATGTACTAATCCACTTATGTAACAAGTCTTCTTGAGGCTTCATTATTTCTGCATCTTTTATACCTAAATAATTTAATATTTTTCTTATTTTAACCCATTTATCTTCATGTTTCTTTATAAATGCTTGAGCATCATCTATACTTTTGATTTTAGCATCAAACCATGCAATAGCTATTTTTTCGATATATCTGCAATCGGTTTTACCTCTTGAAGCACAATATTGAATTAGTAGAAGTATAATTTCAGGAGTAAAATTAAAATCCTTCAACCAACCTATGTACATAGTCATTTCTTTTGAAGAAAGAGGTCTTCCTAAAAGTTTTTCTATATCTTGTAACATGTCTTTAGTAGAATTTTTATTTAGTTCTTCAAGTAGATTTATATCATTTGAGTTTACTGAAGGTAAATCTACTAAATCTAAAAATTCAATACTGTAGTTTCCCATGTTATCAATCGGAATTATTTTAATTACATTCTCATCATTCCAATAATTCCATGCGTTTAGAACATCCGTTTCTAGTAAATGAAGGGCGCTGGACATTATTTGAGAATTTACCCCCAATTCTCCAGAGACACAATATTTTAGCCCTAGAAGATATACCTTAACGAATTCTCCTCGGGCTTTTGGCATAAATTTATCTATAAAAATGTTACTAACAGGAGTATAAGTTGAACCACCACTTTTGAATACGAAAGTGCTCATATTTTTAAGACCTACCTTTGTTTTGTTTATTATTAAAAAATAGTTTCTAATAAATTATTATAACAAAATAGTAGTAGTATAACAATTAAAAAACATTATAAAAGTTGTAATAAATTTTAAGAAATAAGGCAAAATAAAGAAGTGAGAGTAAAAATACAATATTGGAAGGAGTTGGTGATTTTGTCACTAAGTGATAGGTCTAAGAAGATACTAATTTATATATCTATAATTATTACCATTATAATATCTGGGCAATATGTATACTGTAATATATTTAACGCTTATCAAGTATATATGGATGATAAGCCATTGGCCTATGTAAAAAATAAAGAAGACTTTTATAATGTAGAAAAAGATATAAAAAAAGATTTAGAAAAGAGGTTTGTGAAAGTTACATCTCAGGATGTTGTAGATTTTAGAAAAGCTTTAGTTAACTCAAAATACATATCAAGTAAAAATGAACTTAAAAGCATAATTTTGAAAAACAGTAAAATGAGTGTATCAGTAGTTTTGATGAAATCTGATGGTAAAAAACTTGGGACACTTGCTAATGAAAATGAAATGATTAAAGTTTTAGATACGATCAAAAATGAATATAAAGATAAAAATAAAACGGAAGATCTCAAATTAAATAACCATATAACATATGTTAAAGAAATTGCTAATATTAATGATGTAAATACTATAGATGAGATAGTAAAAAAGGTGAAAGAAGATTCTAATAATTCACTTGTATGCTTTTCTAAAGGACAGGAATCTAACAGTGTACAAAGTTCAAATCTCTCGAGAGCGTCAAGTAAAATTAATCTTCTCCAATTTCCGACTAAAGGAAACATAACATCCCCTTTTGGAATGAGATGGGGAAAAATGCATAATGGAATAGATATAGGAGCATCAATGGGAGACCCTATTTATGCTGCTATGGATGGAAAAGTAATTTGTGCAGAATGGGAAGATGGTTATGGAAAGGTAATAAAAATAGACCATGGGGTAGGTATAGAAACTGTATATGGACATTGCAGCAGTATAGATGTTAATGTTGGGCAGACTGTCAAAAGAGGAGAGAAAATAGGTCTGGTAGGAAGTACAGGAAACAGCACTGGACCACATGTACATTTTGAAGTTAGAGTTGAAGATGTTCCTAAGGATCCTATCACATACTTAAGATAGGATGAAATAATAGAGATTAAGTGTATAATAAAGAGAACTGATATTTATTTACCAAGATAGTTGTGGATAGATATCAGTTTTATTAATGATGATTCATAAGTAAAATATAAGCATTATTAGGTAATTATATGAATTAATTACTTAAAATGTAAAATTTATTGACATGCATAGCTTTTTAATATATACTTTGACTATCAAAATATTTGACAATGAAAATAAAGTTAAAGGGGACGATTAAATGAAACTACCTCCATTAATTATTGGAGATTTAAAAGCTGAAGTACCTATTATCCAAGGTGGTATGGGTGTAGGTGTATCAGGATATAGACTCGCATCAGCAGTTGCAAATGAAGGAGCTATTGGTATAATATCTTCAGTTCAAATAGGATATAGAGAAGAAGATTTTCAAACTAATACAAAAGAAGCTAATATCAGAGCATTAAAAAAAGAAATAAAAAAGGCAAGAGAGTTAAGTCCTAATGGAATTATAGGGGTTAACATTATGGTAGCTATTACTGATTATGATGAGGAAGTAAAGGCTTGCGTAGAGGAACAGGTTGATTTAATCATTTCTGGTGCAGGCCTTCCTTTAGCGTTGCCTAAACTTGTAGAAGGAAGTAATACTAAGATAGCGCCAATTGCATCTTCAGGAAAATCAGCTTCAGTTATTACAAAACACTGGATTAAAAAATATAAGAGAGTTCCTGATGTAGTTGTAGTTGAAGGTCCAGAAGCAGGAGGTCATCTAGGATTCCATCCAGAAGAGGTTAGAAATAATAAATTAAAGCTTGAAGAAATAGTTGTTGAAGTAATTGAAGCATTAAAGCCTTTTGAGGAAGAATATGACACAAAAATTCCTGTGGTAGCAGCAGGTGGGATTTATACAGGAGAAGATATTGCAAAATTCATAAAGATGGGGGCTGCAGGAGTCCAGATGGCTACACGTTTTGTAGCAACTGAGGAATGTGATGCTCATATAGATTTCAAAAAGTCCTATATTAATTCTAAGAAAGAAGACATTAGAATTATACAAAGCCCTGTAGGACTTCCTGGAAGAGCTATAGAAAATGATTTTATAAAGCAAGTTGAAAGAGAAAGAATTAAACCTAACAAGTGTTTCAATTGCTTAAAAAAGTGTGACCCTAAGAATACTCCTTATTGCATTTCAAAAGCTTTAATTGAAGCTGTTAAAGGAAATGTTAATGATGGATTAATATTCTCAGGCAGCAGCGCTTATAGAATAGATAAAATTGTTACAGTTAAAGAGTTAATCAAAGAACTAACTACTGATGCTGAGAAAAGTCTAACTGATGATTAGAAATTTTGATTTGGGTATGTTATATAAATAAGTTTTTACTATATTAAATTTTTAGAAGTGGTGATTTTGTGGCTAATGAGTGTATTAGCATTTTAAATGATCTTCTGGTAGGGATTTTTGATGACATATTAGAAATTGAACAAAATGCTCTTCAATCTGGTGCCTTTAAAGATTTATCAGTTACAGAAATACATACTATTGAAGCGATAGGAATGTATAAAGCAAGAACTATGACAGAAGTTGCCTGCCAACTGAATATAACTTTAGGAACGTTAACTACAGCTATAGGACATCTAGTTAGAAAAGGTTATGTTGAAAGAAAAAGAAGTGAAGCAGATAGAAGGATAGTATATATTCAACTAACTAAGAGAGGTAAGCTAGCATATAGAGTTCATAGAAAGTTTCACTCTGATATGATTAAGTCATCTATAGAAGAGTTGACAGATGAAGAAGAGCGAGTTTTAGTCATTGCCCTTAATAAGATCAATAGTTTTTTTATATCTAAATATAATTTAAATACTAATTTTAAAGGAGAAAAATAATGAATAAGGTACAAGTTATAGGTACAGGTAGCTACGTACCATCAAAGGTTGTTAGTAACGATGATTTATCACGTATGGTAGATACCAGTGATGAATGGATAAGTAGCAGAACAGGCATAAAAGAAAGAAGAATATCAGAAGGTGAAGATACATCAGAAATGGCTTCAAAAGCAGCAATGAAGGCTATAGAAAGTGCGGGGATAAAGCCTGAAGATATTGATCTAATTATTTTAGGTACAGCTACACCAGACAATTTTATTCCATCTACAGCTTGTATAGTGCAAAGTAATATAAAAGCCATGAATGCTATGTGTTTTGACATATCAGCAGCTTGCTCAGGGTTTGTTTATGGATTAGATATTGCCACACAGTTTATAAGAACTGGAAGTTGTAAAACTGCTCTAGTTATTGGTGCAGAAACTCTTTCCAAAATTATTAATTGGGAGGATAGAAATACTTGTGTGCTATTTGGCGATGGAGCAGCAGCAGCAATTTTACAGACTTCCGATGTAGAAGGAATATTGGCTATTTGTAGAGGAGCAGACGGAAGTAAAGGTAAGGCATTAGTTAGTAGTGCAATTCCAGTAAAAAATCCATACGTAAGTAAAGAAATGCTAGATAAACAAGTGGATGCTACAGTTAAAATGGATGGAAGAGAAATATTCAAGTTTGCAGTAAAGGTTATAATACAAGAAGTAGAGAAACTCTTAGCAGATGCTAAGTGCTCTTTAGATGATATAAAATATATAGTACCGCATCAAGCTAACTCTAGAATAATAGATTCGGCAGCAAAAAAATTAGGCGTAAGTGAAGAAAAGTTTTATTTGGATTTGGATAAATTTGGAAATACATCTGCAGCTACTATAGGTATTGCGCTAGATGATATGGTACAAAATAATTTACTTGAACATGGAGATAAGATTTTACTCATAGGTTTTGGCGGAGGTCTAACTTACGGAGGACTAATAATAGAGTGGTAAGGAAACTTACACAAAACTATGGAGGACAAAATGATATTTGAGAAGATAAAAAAAATAATATCAGAACAACTAAAAATAGATGAAGAAAATATAACAAGAGAGACTTCTTTTGAAGAATTAGGTGTAGATTCCTTAGATTTGTTTCAAATAATAATTGAAATAGAAGAGGAATTCGGAGTTCAGATAGAAGATGCAGAGTCAATTAGAACAGTCGAAGAGGCGGTTGACTTCGTTAAAGGCAATATAAAAAAGTAGATGAACAATAGACTATAAATTTAAAAATGGTCAGGAGGAAAAACTATGATTAATTCCGTATTTGCCCAGATGGTGGGTATAAAGTATCCTATTATCCAGGGAGGAATGGCCTGGATTGCAGATAGTTCCCTAGCTGCAGCGGTATCTAATGCAGGAGGGCTTGGAATTATAACGGGAAATGCCCCGTTGGAGTGGGTAAGAGCTGAAATAAGAAAAGCCAAACAGTTAACAGATAAACCCTTTGGAGTAAACATAATGCTTTTAAGCGAAACTGCAGAAGCAGTAGCGAAAATGGCTTGTGAGGAGGGTGTTAAAGTCGTTACAACTGGGGCTGGAAATCCAGGAAAGTACATTGATATGTGGAAAAAACATGATATAAAGGTTATTCCAGTAGTAGCTTCAGTAGCATTGGCTAAAAGGATGGAAAGAGCTGGTGTAGATGCAGTTATAGCTGAAGGTTGTGAATCAGGAGGCCATGTTGGAGAGCTTACAACTATGACATTAGTTCCACAGGTAGTAGATGCGGTAAAGATTCCTGTAATAGCTGCAGGAGGCATAGGAGACGGAAGAGGAGCTGCAGCAGCTTTTATGCTTGGAGCAGTTGGTATACAAGTTGGAACAAGATTTTTAGTGGCACATGAATGTACAGTTCACCAAAATTACAAGAATAGGGTATTGAGTGCAAAAGATATAGATACACAAGTTACTGGAAGAGCAACAGGACATCCAGTACGTGTTTTAAGAAATAAGTTAACTAGACAATTCCAGATACTTGAGAAAGAAGGTGCTGGAGCAGAAAAGTTTGAGGAACTTGGAAGAGGAGCACTTTCTAAGGCTGCACGTGAAGGCGACGCTGATAACGGATCGGTAATGGCAGGACAAATAGCTGGACTTGTTTGTAAGGAACAAAGTTGTAGTGAGATAATTGAAGAGATATTTAATGAAGCAGAGATGCATTTAAAAAGAGTTAATCAAATTTTTAAGGTTATATAGCTAGGGAGGATTATATGAGTAAGATAGCTTTTTTATTCTCAGGTCAAGGTGCTCAGTATGTAGGCATGGGAAAAGAATTATATGATAACATAGAAGTATGTAGAGAAGCATTTGAAAGCGCTGATGAAGCATTAGGATTTTCTATAAGCAAAATATGTTTTGATGGTCCAGAAGATGATTTAAATAGCACAGAAAATACTCAACCCGCAGTTTTAACTGTAAGTATTGCAGCACTTAAAGCTTTAGAGAGTCATGGTATAACTGCAGATGTAACTGCAGGCTTAAGTCTTGGCGAATATTCTGCTTTAGTTTACAGTGGAGTTCTAGATTTTAAGGAAGCTGTAAAGCTAGTTAAAAAAAGAGGAAAGTATATGCAAGAGGCAGTGCCACAAGGTATTGGCACTATGGCTGCTATCATTGGATTAAATGAAGAAAGCATAAGAGAAGTATGTGATGAATGCTCTAATATAGGAATAGTTGAACCTGCAAATTTAAATTGTCCGGGTCAAATTGTAATTGCAGGAGAAGTAAATGCTGTAGAAGCTGCTTGCAATAAACTAAAAGAAAAAGGAGCATTAAAAACAGTAATGTTAGCTGTTAGTGGTCCTTTCCATACATCAATGCTTGCGCCAGCGGCAGAAAAGTTAGAAACAGAACTTGATAATGTTTCAATCAATGACTTTAAAATTCCTGTAATAACAAATGTAACAGGAGATGTTATTGAAGGTAAGGAAAAGGTAAAACCTTATCTTAAGAAGCAGGTTATGAGTACAGTCCTTTTTGAAAAAAGCATAAAAAAAATGATGGACATGGGAGTAGATACCTTTGTAGAAATTGGACCGGGAAAAGCATTAAGTAGCTTCGTAAAAAAGATAAATAGAAAAGCTACAATTTTAAATGTACAGGATTTAAAGTCTCTTGAAAGTACTATAGAAAAACTAAAAAGTTAGAATGGAGAATGAGTTATGAAGGTTTTAGAAGGAAAGACTGCAGTAGTAACTGGTGCTAGTCGTGGAATCGGTAAAGCTATAGCAGTTAAACTGGCAGAACTTGGTGCAAACTTAGTGATTAACTATAGAAGTGATTCAAAGTCAATAGAGGATGTAATTAAAGAGATTGAAGATAAAGGAAGTAAAGCTATAGCTGTTCAAGGAGATGTTAGTGTATTTTCAGATGCTGAAAATATTATGAAAAAGGCTGTTGAAGTTTTTGGATCATTAGATATACTTGTTAATAATGCAGGAATAACTAAAGATGGATTAATTCTTAGAATGAAAGAAGAAGATTTTGACAAGGTTATAGATGTAAATTTAAAAGGAGCTTTTAATTGCATAAGACATGCAACACCAATAATGATGAAACAAAAGTGTGGTAAAATAGTTAATATATCATCAGTAGTTGGGATTGTAGGAAATGCAGGTCAGATAAACTATTCAGCTGCAAAGGCAGGAATAATAGGAATGACTAAGTCTGTAGCAAGAGAGCTTGCTTCAAGAGGAATTAATGTAAATGCTGTTGCGCCAGGTTTTATTCAAACAGATATGACAGAAGTTTTATCAGATAAAGTTAAAGAAGGTACTTTAAATAGTATACCATTAAAGAAATTTGGTAAGGCAGAAGATGTAGCAAATATGGTAGCATTTTTAGTTTCACCATCTGCAGATTATGTTACTGGTCAAGTAATAAATGTAGATGGCGGAATGGTTATGTAAATTAAAATAAAGGTTGGTGAAATTATAATGGGAAAAAGAGTTGTAATAACTGGTTTAGGTGCAATAACTCCAGTAGGAAATGATGTAAGTTCATTCTGGAATAATATAAAGAATGGAGTACCTGGCATAGACTTTATAAAGAGCTTTGATACAGAAGGTTTCAAAGTAAAGTTAGCAGCAGAAGTTAAGGACTTTGATCCTTTAAAGTATATAGAAAAAAAAGAAGCAAAAAGAATGGATACATTTTGTCAGTTTGCTTTGGCATCAGCTATTCAGGCTGTTGAGAATTCAAAGTTAGATGTAGAGAATGTAGAGAAAGAAAGATTCGGAGTTATAGTTGGTTCAGGAATTGGTGGTATAGGTACTATAGAGAAAGAGCAAACAAAACTTTTAGAAAAAGGACCTGGTAGAGTTCAACCATTATTTATACCTATGATTATAAGTAATATGGCAGCAGGAAACATAGCTATTAAATTCGGTGCAAGGGGAATATGTACAACAGTGGTAACTGCTTGTGCTACAGGAACAAATTGTATAGGAGAAGCTTTTCATGCTATAAAAAATGATTTAGCTGATATAATGATAGCTGGAGGAACAGAAGCTTCAATTACACCACTATCAGTGGCTGGATTTACATCATTAACAGCTTTATCAAAAAGTGCTGATCCCAAAAGAGCATCTATTCCATTTGACAAAGAAAGAGATGGATTTGTAATGGGAGAAGGTTCAGGAATATTAGTTCTGGAATCTTTAGAACATGCTCAAAAAAGAGGAGCGACTATATATGCTGAGGTAGTTGGATATGGATCAACCTGTGATGCTTACCATATAACCTCTCCAGACCCAGATGGAGAAGGAGCTGCAAGAGCTATGCAAATTGCCATAAACGAAGCAGGAATAGATAAAGAGGAAGTATCATACATAAATGCTCATGGAACAAGTACTCCAGTTAATGATAAATTTGAAACTGGAGCAATAAAAAGAGTATTTGGGGAAAGTGCTAGCAATATACCTATAAGTTCTACAAAGTCTATGACAGGACACTTATTAGGTGCAGCAGGAGCCATAGAGGCTATAGTTTGTGTTAAAGCTTTAGAAGAGGGCTTTGTTCCACCAACTGTTGGATATGAAGTGCCTGATGAAGAGTGTGACCTTGATTATGTCCCAAATGCAGGTAGAACTGCAGAACTTAAATATGCAATGTCTAACTCCCTTGGATTTGGAGGACATAATGCTGTAATTTTATTAAAAAAGTGGAGTGAGTAATATGGATTTTAAAGCAATTGAAGAAATGATAAAAACTGTAGATAATTCTAAATTAGGATACTTAGAGGTTAATTGGGAAGGTATTTCTATAATAATGAGAAAGCAGGGAGAGCCTGATTACCAAAGAAGTTTAAAAGCAAATGAAAGTATAAATAAAGAAGCCATAAGTACTTCGGAAGAGAATAATATACCTGAAGCAGCGGCAGAGATAAAAGAGACTGTTAAGAATATTATTAATGAGTCAAAAGAAGAGATTAAAGTAGAAGTTGATGATAAAAATATAAAAGACGTAGTATCACCTATAGTCGGAACCTTCTATAGTTCACCTGGTCCAGATAAGGAAGTTTTTGTTCAGGTAGGATCTATGGTTAAAAAAGGAGATACACTTTGTATTATTGAAGCTATGAAGCTTATGAATGAAATTCAAAGTGAAGTAGACGGAGAGGTAGTAGAAGTTTTAATTGAGAACGGGAAAATGGTTGAGTACGGTCAGACTATGTTCAAAATAAAAACTAATTAATAAACCAGTATATTACTAGGAGGAAGAACAATGGAAAATGAAGATTTCAGTGTAAATCTTGGAATAAAAGAAATACAAGAAATTATCCCTCATAGATATCCATTTTTATTAATAGATAAAGTAACATATATGGAGCCAGGAAAAAAGGTCATTGCATATAAAAATGTAACTATGAATGAATATTTTTTTCAAGGACATTTTCCTGCCGAACCAGTTATGCCAGGAGTTCTTATCATAGAGGCCTTAGCACAAGCTGGTGCAGTGGCTATTCTAAGCGAAGATAAATTTAAAGGGAAAATAGCCTTCTTTGGTGGAATAAATAAAGCAAAGTTTAGAAAAAAAGTGGTGCCAGGAGATGTTTTAAAGCTAGAAGTAGAAATCATAAAAATTAAAGGACCAGCAGGTATTGGTAAGGCAATAGCTTATGTAGGAGATAAAAAAGCTGCAGAAGCAGAAATAATGTTTATGATAGGCTAGTTAATATGTGGTAAAATAGTATATATGTTAGAAACTTTTATCTATATAACTAAAACTAGAATATTAGGAGTGGAGTTTTAAAAGTGTTTAGTAAAATATTAATTGCCAATAGAGGAGAAATAGCAGTTAGAATAATAAGAGCATGCAGAGAAATGGGAATAGAGACGGTTGCTGTTTATTCGGAAGCTGATAAGGATGCTTTACATGTTCAAATGGCTGATGAAGCTATCTGTATTGGTCCAGCTGCAGCTAAGGATAGCTACTTAAATATTCAAAATATAATAAGTGCTACTGTTCTTTCAGGAGCGCAAGCAATCCATCCAGGGTTTGGTTTTTTATCTGAAAATAGCAAGTTTGCAAGAATGTGTAAAGAGTGTAATATTACATTTATAGGACCTGAACCAGAATGCATTGAAAATATGGGTAATAAGTCTAATGCAAGAGATATTATGACTAAGTCAGGTGTTCCTGTAGTTCCAGGTTCTAATGGTGCTATAAATAATGAAGAGGAATTATCAAGGCTTGCAGAAGAGATTGGATATCCTGTTATGATTAAAGCATCTGCAGGCGGTGGTGGAAGAGGCATAAGAATAGTATATGAAAGAAATGAGCTTATAAAAGCCTATGAGAATGCTAAAGCAGAATCCATGGCAGCCTTTGGAGATGATACTATATACATGGAGAAATTTATAGAAAGACCAAGACATGTTGAAATTCAAATACTAGGTGATAGTTTTGGAAATATTATATATTTAGGTGAAAGAGATTGCTCCATGCAAAGAAGAAATCAAAAGGTTTTAGAAGAATCTCCAAGTCCTATAATGACAGAGGAACTTAGAAAATCTATGGGAGAAACTGCAGTAAGAGCAGCTAGAGCGGTAAATTACAATAATGCTGGCACCATAGAGTTTTTATTAGATAAGAATAATAAATATTATTTTATGGAAATGAATACTCGTATACAAGTAGAACATCCTATAACAGAGATGGTCACTGGTATAGACCTGATAAAGGAGCAAATTAAAATTGCTGCAGGTGAAAAGCTAAACTTTTCTCAAGAGGACATAAAGATTAGTGGGCACGCAATAGAGTGTAGAATAAATGCTGAAGATGCTAGTAGAGGATTTATGCCATGTCCAGGAAAAGTGAAGGATATGTATGTGCCAGGGGGCTTTAATGTGAGAGTTGATAGTGCAGTGTATTCAGGATATGTAATACCTCCATACTATGATTCAATGATAGCTAAACTTATTGTTTATGGTAAGGATAGAGAAGAGGCTATTAAAAAGATGAGAAGAGCGCTAGGAGAATTTATCATTGATGGAGTTAGTACAAATATAGATTTTCAATTCGAACTTATAAATAGTGAAGAATTTATAAATGGTGATTATGATACCAGGTTTATTGAGAATAGATTTAATATTTCATAATAATAAGCTTTGCTAATTTTGACTGGAGGTGAGCTAACTTGTTGAATAATCCTTTCAAAAAAACTAAATATATCACTGTTAGTCAACAAGCATTAAGAAAGACTGAGGACACTTTAGAAACAAAACCAAGTATTCCTAATGGCATGTGGGTTAAGTGTGATGGCTGTGGGAAAATAATATATAATAATGATTTAGAAGAAAATAATAAAGTATGCACTCAATGTAATCATCACTTTAGAATGACCGCAAGAGAAAGAATAGAATTTATAATTGACAAAGATACTTTTGAGGAATTTGACAAAGATATGACTTCAGACAATCCTATATCATTTAGTGGATATGAGGAAAAAATAAGAAGAATGAAAGAAAATGCAGGAATAAATGAGGCGGTAGTAACTGGAAGAGGTCGTATTATCAAGGAAGATGTAGTTATATGTGTCATGGACAGTCATTTTATGATGGGAAGTATGGGATCTGTAGTAGGAGAAAAGATTACTAGAGCTATTGAAAAGGCTATTGAACTAAGGCTACCGATAATAATTTTTACAGCATCTGGTGGCGCAAGAATGCAGGAAGGCATGTTTTCTCTTATGCAAATGGCTAAGGTAAGTGCAGCTATTGGAAAGCTTAATGAAGAAGGTTTACTATATATTACTGTACTTACGGATCCAACTACAGGAGGAGTTACTGCAAGTTTTGCCATGCTTGGTGATATAATTTTATCAGAACCAGGTGCATTAATTGGATTTGCCGGCAAAAGAGTTATAGAGCAAACTATAAGACAAAAGCTTCCTGAAGGTTTCCAAAAGGCTGAATTTTTATTAGAACATGGTTTTGTTGATAAAATAGTCGGTAGAAATGAGTTAAAGAGTACTCTTAAAAAGATACTTTTTATTCATAATAGAAGTAAATAAATATTTTTGAAATATTTATATTTCTAAAGAAAGGAAACTGTTCATATGGAAAAGTTAGAAAAAGTACAGCAAATAATAACTCAAAAGTTAGATAATAAAAGTGCATGGGAAAGAGTTTCTTTAGCGAGAATGCTTGAAAGGCCTACTTCTCTTGACTATATAGAGAGAATATTTGATTCTTTCATAGAGTTTCACGGTGATAGACATTTTAGTGATGATGCTGCGGTTGTTGGAGGAATTGCTTTACTAGATGGCGAACCTATAACTATAATTGCGCATCAAAAGGGAAGAAATACAGCAGAAAAGATAAAAAGGAACTTCGGTTCACCTCATCCTGAAGGATATAGAAAAGGCTTGAGACTTATGAAACAGGCGGAAAGGTTTAATAGACCTATCGTATGCTTTGTAGATACTCAAGGGGCATTTTGTGGTACTGGAGCAGAGGAAAGAGGTCAGGGAGAGGCTATTGCAAGAAATCTTATAGAAATGTCAAGCCTAAAAACGCCTATAATTTCTATAGTTATAGGTGAAGGAGGAAGTGGTGGAGCATTAGCCTTTGCTGTTTCAGATGAAGTGTGGATGCTAGAAAATGCAGTATATTCAATATTATCTCCAGAAGGATTTGCAAGCATATTGTGGAAGGATTCTTCACGTGCTAAAGAGGCTGCTGAAATTATGAAGATTACAGCAAAAGATTTAAAGGAATATGAAATCATTGACAAGGTGTTGAAAGAACCTTTAGGGGGAGCACACAAGGATGTAGAAAAAATGGCATCATCAATAAAAAGTGAACTAATAAAGTGCTTTGATGAATTAAAAAAACAACCAGTGAAAGAATTACTGGAAAAAAGGTATAATAAGTTTAGAAATATGGGTAAATATACAGAGTAATAGATTGATATACTAGTTTATTACTAGGACAAAATATTTTAGATTAATGTTTAAAAAATAAGTTATAATATTAAAGTGGCTTTTATTTTGATAATGAAGGCTGCTTTATATTTATATTCTAAAAAGGGGTGGGTTTAAATGGCTATTAAGACATTATTTACTTATGATTATGGTGAAGAAAGCATGAACAAGATTAAGGAATTAGGATATGACATAATAAGTATACGAGAGAAAGATGCAGTTTATGATAAGAATATAGAAGATGTAGAAGTTTTAGTATGCTATAATCCATTTCAAACTTTGGATATAAGAAAGATGAAAAAATTAAAATGGATACAGTTATCGAGTGCTGGAATAGACCAATTACCATTAGAATATGTGAGAAACTCTGGAATTATTATAACTAATAATAGAGGTGGATACAGCATACCAATTGGTGAATGGATTGTTTTAAAAATATTAGAGCTTTTGAAACATAGTGCTAAGTTGTATGAAAATCAAAAAAATAGATTATGGAAAATGGATACTACAATATTAGAACTGTGTGGAAAGACTATAAGCTTTGTAGGGACAGGAGATATTGCAAAAGAGGCTGCGAGAAGATTAAGAGGTTTTGATGTAGAAATTTTAGGTTTAAATACAAGTGGAAGACAGGTAGAGTATTTTGACAAATGCTATTCATCAAAAGATATAAAAGGAATGCTATCAGTCAGTGATATAGTTGTTATTACAATTCCTTATACAAATGATACTCATCATTTAATAGATGATGAGAAGTTTAAAATGATGAAAGACAAGGTATGCATTATTAATGTAGCTAGAGGATCAATAATGAATGAGAAAGACTTAATTAGAAATATTGAGCAAGGGAAAATTTACGGTGCAGCATTAGATGTAGTAGAAGAGGAGCCTTTAAGTTCAGACAATCCTTTATGGAATTTTCAAAACGTAATTATAACTCCTCATAATTCATGGATGTCTGAAATGAGAAATACTCGAAGATTTAACATGATATATAATAATATGAAAAAGTATGCTCAAAATGAAAAATTGATTAACATAGTAGATATAAATAAGGGATATTAACAAATAGGCATGATAGTTTTAGCCATTATACCTATTTGTCGTAAAATAACATGAATTATATGTTGCTTACTTATTAGGAAAGTAATCTATTTAGATCAAGGATGCCTGCACCCTGAAGACATTTTGGTATATCTTTTAAATCACACGATACTTTTAAAAGAGAAACTAAGTCTTTAAAAGTTAAAGTAGGATTATTTTCATATAGAAGTGCACAAACTCCACTAACATATGCGGCAGCACAAGATGTACCACTATAGAAGGTATAAGGAGTGTCTAAGGCTTTAGGGTATATTTTTAGTCCATTCCTTTCGGAAACATAGTTGACGCTTGAATTAGTAGAGCAAATGTCTACAGCAGCAGCTACTAAGTCAGGTTTTTCTAATTTTCCAAAGGGTCCGGATGAAGAATATTTATACGGCTCAATTGAGTCAGTTGTGGTATCAATGCCGCCTACAGTAATACAGTTATCAAGAGTTGCAATTCCTGAAATGCTTCCTTCAGAATTTCCATTATGTCCAGCAGGGACAACAACAGTTAAGTTACTTTTTACAGCAATATCAAATATCTTAGAAAATAACAGTGTTAAAAAGTTACTATTTACAGTTAACTCAAATGGGAGATATAAAATTTTAATGTTATATTCATTGCTTTTTTCAATTAAAGTTTGTATAGAAAATAATATATCAGATACTAGTCCCTTACCTAAACTATTGAAAGCCTTAATGCAATATATAGAGCTGTCCTCAGCTATGCCTTTATAAACGCCTTTAGATAAATATCCGCTGCCACACAGTATACCACTCATAAAGGTTCCATGACCGTTATCATCATATGGATATTTGAACTCATTAATCAAATCTATAAATCCTTTTATTTTATTTTTAGGGTTTAAAAGATCAGCATGAGGGTAAATTCCACTATCTACAATACCTATACATATGTTTTTACCTGTAAGTTTATATCCTTCTTGCATAGATATTTTGTTAGAGGCTAGAACACTTCTTCCGCATAAGAGTGCTAAGCTATCTAATGATATATAGCTTACTTGAGGAAATTCAGATATCTTTTCTATAGCATTAGGGGAAAGAATTGCACATATACAATTTATTAGAGGAATAAAATGTATTAAAGTCCCTCTATAGGACTTTACTTTTTTTTCTATTACCTCTGGAAGGTTTTTGCAATATATAATTACCCTGTATTTTTTATAATATTTTCCATCTATAGATACTTTTAAGTTAGGATCTAATTTGTTTTTAGTAAAAAACATTTAAAGCTCCTTAAAAATTAATTACATTATATATTATAAGCTAAGAAGGAAATATATGTGCAACATATATTAATTTTTAGGATTATAGTAAAATTGTATTATTCCAATTTGAATTGATCTTTGCATAGATTAAAAAAAGCTTTTGCAGTAGGTGTAAGAGTTCTTTTAGAACTTACAGCTAAATAAATAGATCGTTTTAAGGAAAGATCTTGTATGTAGCTTTCTTTTATAAGTCCAATACTAGAATAATTTTTAGAGACCTGTTTTGAAGCCACAGATACTCCAAGGCCTTCCTTAACACATTGAAATATTGCATCGAGATTATTAACTTCAAAACATATATTTATATTAGAGCTATCTACACCATGATTTTTTAAAGCATCTTCGAAGGTTTTTCTAGTAGCAGACCCTTCTTCACGCATTATAAATGTATATTTAAGAAGAGAGTTTAAATCAATTATATTTGGAATATTAATTTCAGGAGAAGATATTACTATTAAATCATCTTGTATAAGTTCATAACATTTAACTTTTTCATCATTAACTAATTCTCCTATTAGACCTATTTCGCAATCGAATTTTATAATATTTTCAATAATTTCACCAGAACTACTTTCTAATATATCAAAGGACACTTCAGGGTATAACAAATGAAACTTTTTAAGTAGAGAAGGTAAAATAGTATTACAAGGTGTAGTACTAGAAGCTAATTTAAGTCTTCCACTAATGTTCTCATTAAAGTTTGATAAATGATATATAGCTTTGTCTCGAGTATTTAGTATATCTATGGCATATTTTAAAAAGGAATCTCCAGCAGGTGTAAGTAAAACCTCTTTAGAAGTTCTATCAAAGAGCTGAATGCCTAGTTCTTTTTCAAGGCTTGCTATATGTGAACTGATTGCTGGTTGTGAGAGAAAGCAAAAGTTTGCTGCTTTAGAAAAGCTTTTGAATTTTGCTACATTTATAAAGGCTTCTATTTGTTTAAAGTCCATCTGATTACCCCCTAAAGAAAAATGTTTCTATATAAAAATAATAACATAAAAATCATAGCCATGATATATTATAGGTAGATATTATTAAATAGTCTAATCAATAATCTCTAGTTAATATCAAATTTAGGCAGAGTATTGGCATGTATTGTGAGCTAAAAAAGTAAGGTTGAAATCTAGTTCCAACCTCATCTTTAGTATTTGTATTTGAAGATTAGTATTCCAATTATCATTATAATAACTCCAATTATTTTTGTAACTCCAAATTTAACCTGAGTAGTGTCAAAAAGGCCAAAAGCATCAATTAGAGCAGCGGTAGTAAGCTGGGCAACTAATATAATGGATATGGAACAAGTTGGCCCTAAAGACTTAATTCCCTGCATGACAGTGTAAATTATTATAACTCCCAATACACCACCTAAAAGATATAGCTTATTACAATTTTTTATATTTTTAAAACCACCATTGCCTAATATACAGACTGCTATAATTGTAATTATTAATCCACTCGCTTGAACTATAACATTAGTCTCCCATAGTCCTATTTTTTCTCCTAGTCTTGTATTGAAAACTCCTTGAAAACTCATACATATTCCAGCAAGTAATGAGACTATTATACCGAGCATTTAACTATCACCTTCCCAAATCTAGTTTAACCATAGTGTTTATTTATTATTAATTAATAAAATAAAAAAGCCTATGATTTTTCATATCATAGGCTTTAATCTTAATACCCTTCGTTTTGTCTTTTATGATTAACAGAATTCTTTTTAATGTAAGCATTTTCAATTTCAGTTGTGGAAAAATCTAAACTTTTACCAAGGCTTAAAAAATCTTCAAATAAGGTTATGTAATGATCTTTAGCAGAAGAAACTATAAAGTCATTTATATCTACATAAAGATTTAAAAACTGTGCAGTTATGTCATATTCAACTTCTTTAGCTTCAATATCAACATCTGTGAATTCTTTTTCAAGTCCTAATGTTAATATGAAATGAAGGCAATCAACATATTCTTCTAAAATAACATCTTTATTTGAAGGTCCTTTTTCACTCCAAAACTTAAAACATCTTGTTTCATTTGCAAGTTCAGCTAGCTCAACCTGTAAGGCTAATATTTTTTTGGAAATTAAAGATTTATCATCAAGTCCTCTCTGATGTCTAATATGTTTATCCAAGTCCTCTTGTAATTTAAATAGTGTTGAAAATTTCATATAATAAGGCCGCCTTTCCATATCCTTATAATTAAATAAAAGTTAGAGTAGAAAGTTTTCAATATTCGCTTTTTCCTACCTATATTATTTTAACGAAAATCATCAAATATTGAAATAATCAGTAATCGGTTACATAAAAATTTTTTTAAAATTTTAAAATATTTCTTACTTTAGATGTTATTATATGTTTTGTTCAGAAAATAAAAGCAGAAATTTGCAAGTTTTTACTCATAAATTTCTGCTTTTAGCAATTATAAAATTTTATTTTTTAGTTACTGCGGATTTTACATTTACTCCATCAATCTTTCCAAGCTTTCCCGTCAAAGCACTAATTTCATCTGAAGTACCATCTACTATTAACGATATAACCGATAAGTTTCTTTCCCTATAAGGGATTCCAAGTCTTCCCACAATAATTTCTGAATGATAATGCAATATATCATTAACCTTTGAAACATTTTGAAGATTTTCTATTACAATGCCTACAACACCTATTCTTTTTTCCATAAGCTTAACCCCTACCTATTAGAATTCAGCAGAGCCTGTTGTTCTTGGAAATGGAATTACATCTCTTATATTTCCCATTCCTGTAATGTACATAAGTATTCTTTCAAATCCAAGTCCAAAACCGGAATGTTTAGTTTCTCCGTATTTTCTTAATTCTAAATACCACCAATAATCTTCTTTATTCAAATGCATTTCTTCTATTCTTTTTTCAAGAACATCAAGTCTTTCTTCTCTTTGGCTTCCACCAACAATTTCTCCAACACCAGGAACTAGTAAATCTGCTGCAGCGACAGTCTTTCCATCTTCATTTAGTCTCATATAAAATGCTTTGATGTCTTTTGGATAATCAGTAACGAATATAGGCTTTTTAAATACCTTTTCAGTTAAATATCTTTCATGCTCTGTTTGCAAATCTATTCCCCATTCAACAGGGTATTGGAATTGAGCACCAGATTTTATTAAGATATCAACAGCTTCAGTATACGTTATTCTTCCAAAATCGGAATTAGCTACATTATCTAATCTATCAAACAATCCTTTATCGATAAATGAATTAAAGAATTCCATTTCTTCAGGAGCATTTGTTAATACGTATTTTATAACGTATTTAACCAAGTCTTCTGCTACGTCCATATAGTCTTTTAATTCTGCAAAAGCCATTTCAGGTTCAATCATCCAAAATTCAGCAGCATGTCTTGCTGTATTTGAATTTTCAGCTCTGAAAGTTGGCCCAAAAGTATAAACATTTCTAAATGCAAGCGCCATACATTCAGCAGATAACTGTCCGCTTACAGTAAGATTAGTTTCTCTTCCGAAGAAGTCTTGAGAAAAGTCCACATCTCCTTTGTCATTCTTTGGAACATTATTCATATTCAATGTAGTTAACCTAAACATTTCTCCAGCACCTTCACAGTCACTTCCTGTGATTATTGGAGTATTAGCATATACAAATCCTCTTTCTTGGAAGAATTTATGAACGGCATAAGCAGCAATGGAACGAACTCTAAATACTGCAGAGAAAGTATTACTTCTTGGTCTTAAATGAGCTATTGTTCTTAAATACTCAAGAGTATGTCTCTTCTTTTGGAGAGGATAATCTGAAGAAGAAGAACCTTCTACTACCATTTTTTTAGCTTTAATTTCAAAGGGCTGCTTTGCATCTGGTGTAAGTACCAATGTACCTTCAACTAATAGTGATGTACATATAGGAAGTTTAGTAATTTCTTTAAAGTTATCTAAACTATCCTCAAATACTATTTGAACATTTTTAAAGAAACTTCCATCATTTATTTCAACGAAACCAAATGTTTTAGAGTCTCTTACCGTTCTTATCCATCCAGAAATTTTTACGTCTTTATTAGAGAATTTTTCACATTCTCTGTAGAGTTGTTTTATTAATGTTATGTCCATGTTACAATTTCCTCCTTAATTCTTTTATACTATTTTAACCAAATATGTATAAATTTAAAAGATGTTCATTTGTAAAAATTACATTATTTTGTAATGTTAAAGCTCTTTTCATGATATTTGCTACAATAATAGTTTATAATAAGGGTAATGTAATTGTCTACAATTAATTACTACGAATCTCTAATTCATCCATAAACATATAAGTATATGGATTAGAAAAAGAAGAAAGCCTGACGTATTTGGCAGATACTGGTTTATTCAGAGTTAAATATATTCTATACTTAGATCCGCTACGTTCTGAATATGGAACACTAGGCATTCTTAAAAGTCCTATTGGTTCAAAATATAGACCATCATTAGAAACTGAAACTGATGCGCTATCAGGCAATTGAATCCAAGGTAACGGATCTCTTAAGTAATCTACAGAAATTTGCTGTAAATCAGTTTTTTTACCTAGATCTATAGTAATATCAACAGGTTTACCATACCATCCAACAAAAGCTTTATCTTTACTAGAATTTGAATTAGAGTAAACACCATCAGTTAATTTCGTAAAATATGGATCATTATAGTTGTAATCAGGCAATGGATAAATTGTATACCTACAACCTTTAGAAAGTACATTAGGAAGCTCTTTGTC
Organism: Clostridium thailandense; assembly: GCF_019207025.1. Lineage (GTDB taxonomy): Bacteria > Bacillota > Clostridia > Clostridiales > Clostridiaceae > Clostridium_AM > Clostridium_AM thailandense. The sequence continues at coordinate 21,859 of NZ_JAEEGC010000041.1, forward strand.
AACATTTACAAGTACTTTAACATCATTTGATGAATTAGAGAGATTACCATAAAAATCGAAAGATTTTACTTCATAATTACATGAATACATATTATTTTTTAAAAGAGGTCTATCAGTAAAATTCATGCATAATCCCTTTGGATCTCCACCATAACGTCTTTGGACAGTGGTATTAAAGACTAAAATTCCATCTCTATATACATTATATCCACAAATATCATTATTATCTTTAGGTGCTTCCCATGAAATTAGGAATTCATTTTTATTTAAGGTCTTGACAGCCAAGTTTTCTGGACTTTTAGGTTTGTGAACTGAAAGTTTGCCATTAATAACATAATCATAATACGCCATTTGAAAACCTTTATCAATATTATTAGGGCTATAATAATGACTATAGGAGAAGGTTACTATATTATCTACACAAGGACTTTCGAGTTTTAGCTGTTCTATAAAGCGATTTATTGGTACACTCGAGTTATTTACATAATCAAAGTTTTCAGCATTTGCCCAAAATAGAAGACCAGGTTTTGAATTTACTGATTTTCTTAAAGCTGTAAACCAGGGATTAACATCATCAAGGTTTAAGCGACCACTTCCAACTGCATCTTGTACGCAGAAAATATCTCCTTTAATTAAGTCTGTATGTGCAAAGAAATAAGTCCAGTTATTAGCATACTCTTTGGCTGTACCGCAAGATGAGTTCATAAAAGGAGATAATAAAATCGGTAGACGCTCACTTTTGGATTTTAAATACCTAAGGTTAATATTAATAGCATTAGATAAAATGGAAAATTGCTTTAAGTTATTAAATTTTGAGTTATCGACTTCGTAAGGAAAATACCAGCCATAAAAAGAATTAGGGTATTTAGAATGGTATTTATTATATAGCTCATCAGATACCTGATTTATCTTATATACTTGGTCATATAGCCACTGAGGATCGTCTCCGGATTTTTGCCACCAATCGCTGTTGAAGTAAGTATCTACAAAAACCTTTAGTCCCAATTTTTCTGAAGTTTTAAGACAAAGGTCAATAGGATCTGTTTGTCCATATATTTTCGTAAAACCAGGTATATTACTCTTATACACAATTTTTGATCCATTTTCACTGGAGAAAGATACTCCAGTAATGATTATATAGTTCATTTTATTTTGTTTTATATAATGAAGTTCACTATTCCATTTTGACTCATCCCAATTTTGTGTAAGATCTAATTGAATAAAGGTTCCATTAGCTAAGGGATAGTTTTTATTGGCCCTAAGTGGACTATTATAATAAATAAACACAAATAAGGCCACAGTTAACATTATTAGAGTAATTTTGACTCGAGACTTTCTATACATCATTATTCAGCATCATATTCCTTTCTATAGTAATTTACAATCAGTCAATACTATATAAATTATAAACTTATATATATGCTAACTCAAATTAAACTTGTAAAGTAGGAAAAAAGTTTATACGTCATTAAGATGAATTATTTATGATATGGTTCATTATTAATTATTCGATATCCCCTATAGATTTGTTCTAATAATATTACTCTCATAAGCTGATGGGGAAATGTCATTTTGGAAAAACAGAGGCTAAAATTTGCTCTAGCTAACACAGAGTTAGAGAGGCCTAAGGAACCCCCTATAATAAAAGTTAAATTGCTGTTACCATTAATGGCAGATTCTTTGATAAAATCAGCTAATTCCTCCGAAGAAAGCATCTTTCCTTTTAAGTCTAATGTTATGACAAAAGAATTATCTCTTATGTGTTTTAATATACCTAGGCCCTCTTTTTCTTTTATTAAGGCTTCTTCCTTATCAGAGGCATTATCAGGGGTTTTTTCATCAGAAACCTCTATAATTTCGAGTTTACAATACCGACTCAAGCGTTTTGCATATTCTTCAATGGCTGCTTTTAAATATTTTTCTTTAAGTTTACCAACACATACTACAGATATATTCATAATTCCTCCAAGTTTTAATGATTATATTTTTATTAGCAATAAGGCGTATTTAAAGTTAAATTCATATTTAGTATAGAATAAATTAATCAGAAGCAAAAAATCCTTACACGGTGTGTAAGGATTTAATCTAAATTAAGCGTTTTTTCCGCAACAATTTTTGTATTTTTTGCCACTTCCACATGGACATGAATCATTTCTTCCGACTTTATTTTTATTTATAATAGTTTTAGAAGCAACCCATTGCTGACGAATTTCTTTTCTTTTTTCCGGTGAGAATATTGAATCCCATTGAGGAAGACTATATAAATAATCAGCTTTAGCATCCAACATATTAAAATATAGTTTTTCAAAATCAATTTTAATATTTATGTTAGAATCATTTTCTAAACTCTCAAGATCAAGTGATTCCAAAAGACTATCATTCACTCCATCTAAGAATCCCATAAAGAAAATTGTTGAAGTTTCATATTTATCTGCTAAGTCTTTTATTGATCCGCTTATATTGTCATTATGTTCTGCTAAAATTCTTGTGTAGATATGTCTTTCAATTGAACCGTATTCTTTCCAAAAAGCTGCTTCCCCTCTAGTTTTAACAAAATCTATAACCATATCTGTCCAATTTTTATACAAACTCATATCGTATTCTCCTTTGAAAATATATTAATAATTTTAAAAATATACCACTTGAATATTATAATAGAAAATATAATATTTTTCAATGATTTTTGATATTTACATCTCTACTTGAATCTTCAGTGGCTAAAACGTACTTTGCAGGTTTCATGCAGTAACTACATTGTTGATTTGATGATTTCTCCATATAAGGAAAGGTCTCTGTCTCTAATAAAAAATCATCAAAAGCCATATCAACATGTTCTTCGCAACAATACTTAGTCCCTTTTGGCATTTTGAATATCACCCTTTCCTAGTGGTTTTGATAAATCAAAGTGATTATCCCAAAGGTCTATGTCCTTATTTTCTATCAAAATCTTAACTTTTTCAACAGAAGGAATTTGGGACAGAGACCAAATTATACTTTTTAAACAAGTTTCTTCTTTATAAGAAGTCATTGAGATATTTGCCTCTTTACTAAGATTAAGAAAAGCAATATTATCTTTAATTGAAAAACTTAAAATTCTTGTATCTTTAGGTAAAGTTGGTTTAAGTTTACTATTTACTGAAGGTCCTTTTATAATTTCTCCAATTATAATTTCTCCAAGAATTTCATATCTTTTCATTATTCTTTCTTCTTTGGCAACTTCAGGATTTTTTGTATTACTAGAGGAATCAAAGTAAATATTTAAATCCAAGGTGTCTTCTTTCGATAAAATTATTTTCTTTTCCTTCTCATTGCTATTTAAACTTGTCTTGTCCTTTTTTTCACATCCTGTTATAACTAATAAAGAAGTTGTTAATAAAGAGCATATGAGTAAGCAAAAACCCTTTTTCATATCTTCACCCATTTCATTTAAAATTCAATATAATTACTAGGAATATCACGTTTTGCCATAGATAAACTTAAATCTTTATCTAATTTAACATTAGCAGAATTTAAAACATTCAGTACAGTTTGATATGCTAGTTCAGGATAATTGTTGGTTTTGCTTAAATGTCCTAATATTATTTTCTTGAATTTATCATTTGTAATATTTACAATAGCTTTTCCACAGTCTTCATTAGATAGATGGCCAATATCACTTAAAATTCGTCTTTTTAGCTTATATGGATAGGGACCAAATTTAAGCATTTCTACATCATGATTACTTTCAAGTAATATAACATCTGCATCCTTTATTGAATTATTTACGTCATCTGAAAAAAAACCTAAATCAGTTGCAATACAGACCTTTTTATTTTTATTTTGCAAGGCATATCCAGAAGGTGCAACAGCATCATGGGAAATTTTATAGCTTAGTACATCTATATCTTTTATATTAACATAATTATTTTCTATTATTTTAATATTATGCTCTTTTATTTTCCCTATAGTTGCTGACATAGCTTGCCAGGTGGGGGCATTTGCATATATTGGAATGTCATATTTTCTTGATAACACTCCCACACCTTTTGTATGATCTATATGTTCATGAGTAACAAATATAGCATCAATATCTTTGGTATTGTGTCCAATGTTTAATAGAGCATTCTCAATATGTTTTCCAGAAAGCCCAGCATCTACAAGAACTTTAGCATTATCTGAGGATACAAACAAGCTATTACCACTGCTGCCGCTGTACAAAGAACAAAAAATCATAATAATTCTCCTATTCCTTATAAGAAATTCTTTTAATTTGAGCACCTAATTTTTCGAATTTCTCTTCTATATTAGGGTAACCTCTGTCAATATGTTCAATACTTAATACTTCAGTAGTACCTTCTGCTATAAGTCCAGCTATGACCATAGCAGCACCTGCTCTCAAATCAGTTGCTTTTACTACTGCCCCTGTGAGTTTGTCAGCGCCATCTATTATAGCAGATCTACCCTCAACTTTTATATTAGCACCCATTTTTTTTAATTCATCAACGTGTTTAAATCTGCTTTCCCAAATACTTTCATTAATTATACTTCTACCTTGAGCTACAGTTAAAAGAGTGCTCATAGGTTGCTGAACATCTGTTGGAAAACCAGGATAAGGTTGAGTTTTTATGTTTACTCCTTTAAGCTTGCCGTTAGATTTGATTGTAATACAGTCACCATCCTCAGCTACTTCTGCACCCATTTCAATAAGTTTTGCGGATATAGATTCGAGATGCTTCGGAATAACATTCTGTATAATAACTTCTCCACCACAAGCAGCAGCAGCAATCATATAAGTGCCAGCCTCTATTTGATCAGGTATTACACTATAAGAGCAACCTTTTAAGGATTCTACTCCAACTACTCGTATAACATCAGTACCAGCGCCTTTAATATTAGCTCCCATACTGTTTAGAAAGTTTGCAACATCTACGATATGTGGTTCTTTTGCAACATTTTCGAGTGTTGTTATACCTTCAGCAAATGTTGCTGCTAGCATGACGTTTATAGTTGCACCAACACTAACTACATCAAAAAATATATTTGTTCCTATTAATTTATCAGCTTCAGCAGTTACACAACCATGCTTAATTTCTACCTTTGCACCTAAAGCTTCAAAGCCTTTTATATGTTGGTCTATAGGTCTAACACCAATAGGACATCCACCAGGTAATTCAACAACGGCCTTTTTGAATCTACCTAAAAGTGCTCCTATTAGGTAATATGAAGCTCTCATTTTTCGTACATCTTCTGTATTAGCAATAACGCTATTTATGTTAGAAGCATCTATAGAAACAGAGTTCTTTCCTCTGACTAACTTACAGCCTAGGCTTTCATTTATTCTTTCTATACAATGAACATCTTCAATATTGGGTATATTATCTATATTACAAATCCCTTCGCTAGCCATTATAGCAGCAGGAAGTATTGCTACAGCAGCATTTTTTGCACCATTTATTTCTATACAACCATAAAGAGATTTTCCTCCACTAATTACCAGTTTATCCATTCCCGCATCCATCCTTATCATATAATTAATTAATTTATATAAATATATAAAACTTAAATTCAAATTGTTACACAAATTTTATTATAACATAATTCTATAATATTTTAACATTAATTTTAGAAATGTGAATAGGATATTAGTGTAATTTAGTGCAAAAAAATATAAGGGACGCAAATCCCTTATATTTTCTACATTATTCTCTTTCAAAACTTCCACAATCTGTGCATTGTTTTGTTTTAGCCATTGTTTCATGTTTTGTAACTTGAATCTTTTCTAATGTGCAGTAGCCTTCAGTTTTATCATGAAACTTGCACTCATTGACTGTACATCCTATACTATTATTATGTTTTATATTCATATTTGTTACCTCCACAATTAATTTTTAAAACCTAGCAATAATATTTTATCAAGTTAACTTATTATATATACGAAATAAAATTTTTAAAATAATTGTATACTTGGTTAAATATAACATATAAATTATTAAAATATATTTAGATATAAAAATATCACATATAATAATAGTATGTTATAATAGTATCTATATAATAAGCTATAGACTTATAAGTATTAGTTTTGGGGGCTGAAAAAAAGATGAAAATGAAGTATTATTTAGTAGCTTTATTTGATAAAGGGTCATATTCGTATATTGAAGAAATGCAAAAAAGTATATGTAAAAAATATAAGATATATAAAAACATGCCTGTTCTTCATATAACTTTAGAAATTATAGGAGATCCAGACATAGAGAAATTAAGTAAGGTAATCTCAGATATACTAAAACCATATAAAAAATTTAAGGTAGAGCTTAATGGTGCGTTGTGTTTTGATCCACCATATAAATCTGTAAACTTGAAGGTAGAAAGCAAAGGATATATTATCAGATTAGCTAGAAACATAAATGATACATTGAAACTGCATGGATTTGATGTCAGGGATAATATTGAAAACTGGGATTTACACATATCTTTAGCTAATACTAATTATGCGGTAAGAGAGTGGACTAGTAAGGAATATATTGCGGCATGTGAAAGTACAAAAAAAGATAATTTTCACAGAATGGCTAAGATAGATAGAATAGAACTTTGGAAACCTATAAATAATAAGAAAGAAATGGTTGTGAAAAGCTTTTCTCTAAGAGATTTCTAGATAAAAAATCTAGCAAATATAAAAGAGTCATTGAACTTAATTAAGGTCAATGACTCTTTTTATTTTTAAAATTAGTTGATGAAAAAGTTTTCAAAAAAATATTGACATAGTATTATTACTAATATAAAATAAAGTTAACCGGTTTATTAAACCGGTTAACTAGAAGTTTGAGTATTATAGAGGTGAATATATGAATAGAATTTGTATTTTAGGTAGCATAAATATGGACTTGGTGTTGAGAGTTGATAGAATGGTGAAGTCAGGAGAAACCATATTATCAAAGGACTATAAGAAAATTTCTGGTGGTAAAGGTGCAAATCAAGCAGTTGCTGCTAAAAGATTAGGTTGTAATGTATGCTTTATAGGAAAAGTTGGCGACGATGAAAACGGTTACCAGTTGATGAAAATCCTTGAGAAGGATCAAATAGATATAAGTAACATTAAATATAGTAAAAGTTCTCCAACTGGCATGGCAATAATTACAGTTGACGACAGTGGAAGCAATTCAATAATAGTTATCCCAGGAGCTAACATGGAAATTAGTGAAAAAGATATAGAAGAAGCTGAGGAAATAATAAAAAATTCAAAACTACTTATTGCTCAGTTTGAAACTCCGCTAGAAAGCATAATTAATGCATTTAGAGTCGCGAAAGCCAATGGTGTAACGACTATTTTAAATCCAGCTCCAGCAAAGAAGGTACCAGATGAATTGTTAAAGCTTACAGATATTATAATCCCGAATGAAACAGAAGCTTTTGATCTTACAGGTGTTAAGGTGGAAGATATTGAAGGCGTCAAAAAAGCTGCAAAGGTTTTTGTGGAAAAAGGAGTAAAGTTTGTAATAATAACTTTAGGAGAAAGAGGGGCAGCGTTGCTAGATGATGAAAAGCTAAGTATTGTGCAAGCTCATAAGGTAAAAGCAATAGATACTACAGCTGCAGGAGATAGCTTCATAGGGGCATTGGCAAGTAAATTGCAAAGTGAAGATAAAATAGACTTTGAAACAATTGAAAGAGCCATTAAATTCTCTAATAAGGTTTCCTCGATTGTAGTACAAAGACAAGGAGCTCAACCGTCGCTTCCACATTTAGAAGAGGTTATAAGTGAATATGGGGAGGAATAGAAAATGAAAAAAACAGGACTACTAAATTCAGAAATATCTGCAATTATATCACAAATGGGACATACAGAGAGCATGGCTATAGGGGATTGTGGTTTACCTATTCCAAAAGAAACTAAGAGAATAGATTTAGCACTTATAAAAGATATACCTACGTTCATAGGGACTTTAAAAGCGGTACTTACGGAACTTCAAATAGAAGAAGTAGAACTAGCTAAAGAAACTATGGAAGTTAGTCCAGATTTATATGAAGAAATAAAAAAAGAAATTGGAAATGTAAAAATAACTTTAATAACACATGAAGAGCTTAAGTGCAAATTAAAGGAGTGTAAGGCGGTTATAAGAACTGGAGAACAAACACCTTATGCAAATATAATCTTAAAATCGGGAGTTGTGTTTTAAAAAGTTTTTTAGGAGGAAAGAATATGGAAGACAAAAAGCCGCTTTTAGAAATGGTGGGCATATCTAAGTCCTTTCCTGGAGTAAAGGCTCTACAAGATGTCAATTTAAAAGTACATGGTGGAGAGGTAATAGCATTACTTGGAGAAAATGGAGCTGGAAAATCTACATTAATGAAGATATTAAGTGGTGTCTACAAAAAGGACGAAGGAAAGATTTTTATTGAAGAAAATGAAGTTGACATACAAGGCATTAAGCATGCTGAAAGGTTAGGAATAACAATTATACATCAAGAGCTAAGTGTACTTCCTAATTTAACAGTTTCAGAAAATATATTTTTAGGGAATGAAAAGTTTGATAAGGGTACAAGAAAAATAGATAAGAAATGGATGAGAGAAAGAAGTTTAAGTTTTTTAAAACAAATAGGTTCAAATATAGATCCAGATACTTTAGTAAAAAATATAAATGTAGGCGAAATGCAAATGATTGAAATTGCAAAAGCTTTAACCAAAAACTCCAGTATTATAATAATGGATGAACCAACAACTGCACTTACAGATGTAGAAACAAGAAATTTATTTTCAGTAATCAGAAAATTGAGAGAAAAGGGTATAGCTATTGTTTATATATCTCATAGAATGGATGAAATTTTTGAAATTTGTGATTCTATTACAGTATTAAGAGATGGAAAGTATGTTGGGCATGTTGAGACCAAAGAAGTAACTAAAGATGAACTAATTACGATGATGGTAGGAAGAAAGCTTGAAGATCAATTTCCTTATAAAGATGTAGAAAAAACAAAGGTTTTATTGAAAGTTGATAACATATCATTAAAAAATAGAGTTAAAGATGTAAGTTTTCAAGTTAAGGCAGGAGAGATACTAGGTGTTGCAGGCCTTATGGGAGCTGGAAGAACTGAACTCGCAAAGACTATTTTTGGAGATTATAAGAAAAGTTCTGGTGAAATTTATGTGGAAGGAGAAAAAGTTAATATAAATTCACCCAAAGATGCAATTGAATATGGGATTTCTTATTTATCTGAAGATAGAAAAAAAGAAGGGCTAATCTTAGGTATGTCAGTAAGAGAAAATATGACTATATCTAACTTAAAAAGCTATGAAAAAGGATTTAAGAGATTAAATAGAAAAATAGAGAAAGAAGAAGTTGATAAATATATAAAAAAACTTTCAATTAAAACTCCACATCAAGAGCAAATGATGAAAAACCTTAGTGGTGGGAATCAGCAGAAGGTAATAATTGCAAAATGGCTTATGCTTTTACCTAAGGTTTTAATAATAGATGAACCTACAAAAGGAATAGATGTAGGTGCGAAGAAAGAGATATATGAAGTTCTAAACGAACTTAAAAGTGCTGGAAAAGCTGTCATTATGATTTCTTCTGATATGCCAGAGTTAATCGGGGTAAGCGATAGAGTGATAGTAATGCATGAAGGAAAACTTACTGGTGAATTAAATAGAGATGAGCTTACACAAGAAAATATAATGAAGTATGCAGTGGGAATTTAAATTTTATATTAGTACAGAGGAGAATGAAATATGGAAAAGGATATTAAGAGGTTACTCTTTAAATACAAATCTTTAATAGGCTTAATATTGCTTTGTGTAGTTATATCATTTGTTACGCCTAGATTTCTAACTGTAGCAAATATATTAAACGTATTTACACAGGTTTCTGTTAACGCAATAATTGCAGTAGGCATGTGCTTTGTAATTTTAACAGGAGGAATAGATTTGTCAGTAGGATCTATTTTAGCTATAACAGGGGCTGTAGCTGCAACATTAGTTAAAAGTAATACAAATGTATTAGTAACTATTATTGTAGTTCTAATAATAGGAGGATTAATTGGCTTATTTAATGGTTTTTTAGTTTCAAAAGGTAAAATTCAAGCATTTATAGTAACCTTAGCAAGTATGACGATATTTAGAGGGGTAACTTATGTTTATACTAATGGAACGCCAATCTCAGGATTAGGTTCAAATTTTACTTTTATAGGTAATGGAAAGTTAATGGGTATGCCTGTACCAGTCATATTAATAGTAATTGTAGTTTTGGTTGCTTGGTATGTATTAACTCAAACTAGATATGGTAGATACGTATATGCAGTAGGTGGAAATGAAGATTCAGCAAGATTATCTGGTATAAATACAGATAAAATCAAAACTTTAGTTTATGTTATAGTTGGAGCAACATCAGCACTTAGTGGAATTGTAGTAACAAGTAGGATAGGATCAGCATCTCCTAATGCAGGTTCTGGCTTTGAATTAGATGCTATTGCAGCAGTTGTACTTGGCGGAACAAGTCTCGCAGGTGGAGAAGGATCAGTAATTGGAACAATTATAGGCGCAATGATTATAGGTGTGCTAAATAATGGACTAAACTTAATGAATGTATCACCATTTTATCAGCTAATAGTTAAAGGTTTTGTAATATTACTGGCTGTTATTCTTGATAAGAAAAATAAATAAGTTGAAAATTTAAATTTATATAAAACTTAAGGAGGAATTAATATTATGAAAAGAACACGTTTGACTATGTTATCACTAGCTTTAACTGGTATAATTGCTATGGCAGGATTTACCGGATGTGGAAACAAGGCAGAGCAGCAGGGGGCACAAGGTGGAGACAAGAAAAAAATAGGAATGGTGGTATCAACATTAAATAACCCATTCTTTGTGTCAATGAAAGATGGTGCGACTAAAAAGGCAAAAGAATTAGGATATAATTTAGTAGTTGTGGATTCTCAGAATGATGCAAGTAAAGAACGATCTAATGTAGATGACCTTCTACAACAAGGGGTTGCAGCTATAATTATAAACCCAACAGATAGTGATGCAGTTGGAAATTCTATTAAAGCAGCAAATGATAAAAAAATACCAGTTTTAACTGTAGATAGAAAAGCTAATACAGGTGATGTTGTTACCCACATTGCTTCAGATAATGTTAAGGGTGGAAAAATGGCAGCAGATTTTATATTAGAAAAATTAGGTGGCAAGGCTAATATTGTTGAACTTCAAGGATTACCAGGAGCATCTGCTACAAGAGATAGAGGTAAGGGATTCCATGAAGGAGTAGATAACAAAGCTAATGTTAAAGTTGTTGCAAGCCAAGCAGCTGATTTTGACAGACAAAAGGGATTAAATGTAATGGAAAACATAATGCAAGCTACACCACAATTTGACGCAGTATTTGCTCATAATGATGAAATGGCACTAGGTGCGGTTAAAGCTTTAAAAGGTAAGAAAGTTTTAGTTGTTGGTTTTGATGGCAATGATGACGCTAAGAAGGCTGTTGAAAGTGGAGATATGGCAGCTACAGTTGCACAACAACCAGATTTAATGGGAAGCCTAGCGGTTGAAAATGCCGTAAAAGTTATAAAAGGTGAATCGGTACAAAAAGAAATACCAGTAGATTTAAAACTTATAAAGAAATAATTCATAAAATCCAGGGTGATATGCCCTGGATTTTATAAAATATAGTGTATAATAAATATATAATTTAGTGGAAAAATTTAAAGGCATGAGGGATTATAATGAAGAAAGTAACAATGCTTGATATTGCTAAAATGGCAGGAGTATCTAAGGCAACTGTTTCAATGGTTTTAAGTAAGCGTGATCATAGTATAAGTGAGGAAACAAAAAATAAAGTATTAGATTTAGCTAAGGAAATGAACTATATTCCAAATTCTTTAGCAAGAAGCCTAAGTACAAAACGAACAGGAACAATAGGAATAATTCTTCCGGATATTACAAATCCATTTTTTTCTTCTATTGCAAGAGCCATTGAGGATGAAGCTAGCCTGCTAGGATATAATGTAATTTTTTGTAATACAGATAGTGAAATTAATAAGGAAGAAAAATATATAAAATTGCTTATTAGCAAGTTGGTAGATGGAGTTATATTTATAGCAGGGGGAGAAAGTGAAAATAGCGTTATAATGCTTAAAAACAATAATGTCCCTTTTGTACTTGTGGATAGATATATTGATACTCATGAAGAGGAGTATGGAGTATATGCTTTAAATAAGGAGGGTGTATTGCAAGGTATAGAATACCTATATAATAAAGGCAATGAGAGAATAGCCTTTGTAAAAGGGCCAAAGAACCTTGAGCTTTCTAGACAAAGATTAGATGGATATGAGTATTCTATGAATAAGTATGGTATATATAATAAGAAACTAATTTTTGAAGGGGATTTCACTATAGAGGGAGGCATTAAGGCTACAAAAGAAATATTGAAGAGCATAGACGAAATAGATGCTATATTTTATAGCAATGACGCAATGGCTCTGGGTGGAATAAAAGTATTGCTGAAAAATGGATTTAAGGTACCAGAAGATATAAGAGTTCTTGGATTTGATAACATTGAAATATCAGAAATCTTTGAGCCAGAGTTAACTACTGTAGCCCAACCTATTTATGAAATGGGAAAACAATCCTGTAAGTTACTTATAGATGTAATAAAAGGAAATAAAGTTGAAAATAAACAAATATACTTTCAAACAAAAGTTATAGTTAGAGAAACGTCGTAATAAAAGATACCCATGCAAATTGCACGGGTATCTTTTATTATTCTATATCAATTAAGTTTTTTCTGTAACTAATATATAAGTCTCTTAATTCTTTCATTTTTGCATCCAATTCTATTTGAAGATTTGATACTTCATCATAATTCTCAGCTTCAGTAGCATCGCTTATCCTTGTAAACAAACTTTTAGTTGAGTAAGTGTCTTTTAACAAATATAATCTTAATGCATTAATTTTTTCCCAATTAGCTACATCAAGATCTAAAGCTCTTTCAGCACTGTGAAGTTTCTTAAAGCCTCTAATTTCATTAGCATAATCGGAAACTATTCTTGAATTGATTTCAGTTAGCCATCTTCTTTCTACACCAATACGGAAACTATTAAGGATTTTTTCTGTAAATACATCACCAGCTTTTAATACTGCAACTTTTTCTGGGTATTTACCAAATGCTGATGTATTTTCATAAACTGTAGCAGGTGCTTTACCGAATAATTTTGATCTTTCTTCGTCAGTGAAATCTTCAAATACATCTTCTTCACTTCTGTAAGCTCTATCTTTTTCAAGATATGCAGCATCTTCTCCAGCAGATTTTGAAAGTTCAGCAAGTAAAGCATCTTCTGTCTTTTTATTTTCTATAGCATAATTTATACCATCCATTGAAGTAGTAAATAATGCGGCTAACGCTAAATAGGTATTTGTAAATGGATTTGGAGCTCTAAGCTCAAATCTTGTTGAAAGTGGGTTTGCAAGATCCCTAATAACACCAAGTAATATGGTTCTATTTCTTGAAGGAACTTCAACAGAATGTCCTAGTGATGTAACTATACATACTGGAGCCTCGAATCCAGGTTTCAATCTTCTTAAGGAATCATTAGTAGCAGATACAATTGGATTAATAACTTCATAATTCTTTAATATACCCATTAGAGAACCATAACCATATATACTTAAGAAGCTACTGTTAGTTGAAGCATAAAGGTTAAATCTTTTACCATTCTTCAGTTTTAAAGCAATACTCAAGTGAGTGTGTTCTCCACTTCCAGCAACTCCATTTATTGGTTTAGCTAAGAATGTAACATCAAGTCCATATCTTCTGAAAGTTTCCTTTACTAATGATCTAACAAAAAGTTCGTTGTCTGCAGCTTGTACGGCATCAGCATATTTCCAATCAATTTCAAGTTGTTCCATAACGTGAGTAAGATCACCAGTTTCAGTTAAATGAGCTTTTACACCACCAACTTCTTTATGACCCATTTCAGGTTCTAATCCATAAGCTTCCATTAATAGTAAAGTTTCTTCTAGAGCGGACCTTACAGCACCTTTAGTTCTAGTCCAGTACTGTTCTTGAAGGAATTGAGAAGTGAAAAGTTCTTGAACTTCAGCTTTGTCATCTGGAGTCTTTACCCAAAACTCAAGCTCAGTAGCAGCTGTAGCTACTACATCATCAACATCATCAAAAGTGGCATTATAAGCAGATAATAATTCTGGATATTTTTTATATGAATCAAATAAGGAATCTTTAACAAGAGTTGTTGCAGCTTTTAGTATGTGTCTTGAGTCTACTGCATTGCCTTCATGAATTAAGAAACAAGGGATTCTTAATGTTCCAACTGGTCTATTAGTGTCTTCATACATAAGTTCAAAGTTATAATCTACAAACCAGTTAACATCTGTATCAGCTATCATATCAACTTTAGCATTGTTTAAAGTTGCAATTCCAGGAAGAACAACTGAGGAACCATCAGTTTGGATTGCTCCTTTTAAGAAACCAGAAATATCGTCCATGAAAATTTTCATAGGTATTCTTTCATCTGTATCATTTCCGGAAAGATCTATACCAACTAAAGATACAAATTTTATTTCAGGATGGTTAGTTAGGATTTCCTTTAAATCTTCTTGAGAATGTTTTTCTTTTGGTATTACGTAAAGTAAGTCTTTTAACATATAACATGACCTCCTAATAAAATATTATAAGAGTGTTTTCACTCTAGTATTTAAAAAATAAGAAAAGTTGTCAAAATGAGAAATTTCAATAATCAAAATGAAAATTTTAATATATTCATGATTTTATAATTAATATGCATATATGTCAATAGAAAAGTGAAGGATAATAAAAAAAATTTTAAATAGTATATTTTTTATCAAATTTACATTATATTAAAAACATAGGTCCAAAAAAATGAAAAATGAAATATTTGAAGCAGATTTTTTAAAGATAAAGTATTTATTAACAAAATAAAGATTTGCAACAAAATTAAACGAATATTCAGATTATTTATATTCAAGTGAATTGTATACATTTTCAATGAATAATTATTCAAAAGGAATATCGAGTTTGTATAATGTATATGTATATTATATAATATAAAATATACATATGTACACAATGAGGTGGTAAGGTGAATTTAGAAGATAGACCTATTGGTTTTTTTGACTCAGGTGTAGGAGGAATTAGCGTATTAAAGGAGGCTATAAGAGTTTTACCAGGAGAAAACTTTACCTATTTTGGAGATTCTAAAAATGCTCCATATGGTACAAGAAGTGTAGATGAAGTTAAGTTCTTAACTTTTAATGCGGTTGATTTTTTAATGAAGAAAGGTATTAAAGCATTAGTTATTGCCTGCAATACAGCAACTAGTGCTGCTATAATAGATTTAAGGGATAAATACAGTGCAATTATGCCAGTTATAGGTATAGAGCCAGCTTTAAAGCCTGCAGTGGAATATAATAGAAGCGGAAAGATAATTATAATGGCCACTCCTATGACCTTAGCTGAAGCGAAGTTTAATAATCTCATGGAAAATTATAAAGACAAAGCAGAGATAGTACCATTACCTTGTCCAGGATTAGTAGAACTAATAGAAGATGGGGTAATCTATGGTGAGACAATAGACAGATATTTGGAAGATAAGATAAATTTCTTTAAAGAGCAGGGGATAGCGGCTATAGTATTAGGATGCACACACTATCCTTTTATAAAGAAGTCTTTATCCAGAATTTTGGAAAACAAAGTTCCAATTATTGATGGAAGTAAGGGAACAGTGCGGCAGCTAAAAAGACAGTTAATAGAATATAATATCATTAGTAAAAGAAAAGAATGCGGAAAAGTAGAAATAAACAATTCCTTAATTAATAATGAAATTATAAGTTTAAGTTACAAGCTATTAAACCCCAATGAATAGACAAGGGCAGTAATATTCTATGTGGAATTATTGTTTATAAAATAGTAAATAATAAAAGTTATGATATAATTTCATATATATAATTATTTATTTTGAAGGGAGAAGAATACATATGAATCCTATAGTAACAATTAAGATGAATGATGGCGGAGTAATGAAGGTAGAATTATATCCTGAAACTGCTCCAAATACAGTTAATAATTTTATAAGCTTGGTGAAAAAGGGTTTCTATAATGGATTAACATTTCACAGAATAATTCCTGGTTTTATGATTCAGGGTGGATGCCCACAGGGAACCGGAACAGGTGGACCAGGATATTCAATAAAAGGTGAATTTAGTCACAATGGTTTTAAAAATGATTTGAAGCACACAAAAGGCGTTTTATCCATGGCAAGAGCTATGAACCCTAATTCAGCAGGAAGTCAGTTTTTTGTAATGGTAGAAGATGCACCTCATTTAGATGGACAATATGCATCCTTTGGGAAACTCATAGAGGGTCAGGATATAGCAGAAAAAATAGTAAATAATGAAAGAGACTTTAGAGATAGACCTTATGAAGAACAAGTTATGGAAGAAGTTACAGTTGATACATTTGAACAGGAGTATCCAGAACCTGAAAAATTATAATGGAATGAGGAAGGGAGTGCAATGCTATTGGAAAACAACAAAACCATATTGATTTTTGGATTTGATGCAGAAGAAAAGCAAACTATGCATGACCTAGTTAAGAAAAATCACTTTCCTAATTATAAGGTTGTTGAGGAAGCTATGGGAAAGATGAAAATAAAAGATATATTAGAAGGACTAAGGCTAAACGTATATAATTGTAGTCTTCCCAAAGAAAAAGTTATATTATTTAATAACCTCAATGATGAAGAATTAGATACAGCGATAAAGAACATAAGAAATAGTTTGATAAGTAAACCAATCTTAGCAGTTATCACAGAAACATCTGTAAATTGGACTTTTGAAAGCTTATTAGAGCATTTAGTAGAAGAAAGAGAATGGTTTAAGAAGCACGGAAAATAAAAGTGGGGGAAGAAAATGAGCAGAATTGGAGAAAAAGTAAAAAGCATAAGAAATAGTATTGGCATGACTCAAAAGCAACTAGCAAAAAAATTAGGTGTAGCTGAAAGTTTTGTTAATGAAATAGAGATGGGAAAAAAAGTTATAAATCAAAATTTAATTGATAGGCTCTCAAAAGTACTAGGAAAAGATATAAATGACATTACAATGGCATTTGAGGAACAAGTATATAAAGAAGAAAAAAGTGAAAAGCTTTCAGTTAAAAAGAACAAGGAAGATGTAAAAGAGGTATGGAATGAGGCATTTAGTTCTGTATTAAAAAATGTTCCTATCTATAAATATGATATGGGAAGACCAGTAGCATCAAAACAACTTCCTTTAATAAATAATAGAGTTGAAGGTTATGCTCAGGATAAAGTAATATACTTGGAAATTGAAGATGATGATATGGTAGGCTTTAGAATGGTAAAAGGTGATCTAGCGTTTGGTCATATTACACACGAAATAGAGAACAATGCTGTATGTCTTATAGAATACAATAATAAAAGATCAATAAGGCAAATAAAAAAATTAGATAATAGTAAATTGTTGCTATTGAGTAATAGAGGTAGTTTAATGACTGAAACAGTGGGTATAAAAGATATTAAAGTTATAGCTAGACTAGACAGACTTGAAATAAAACTATAGAATAACCTAATAAAAAGTTCCTGTTACCTTATTATGTAACAGGAACTTTTATTAGGTTATTTGATATTATCTTTGTAAAAATAATACTATTGTTGTATAATTTATCTTAATGAATTAACTTTTACAAGTGACGTGTTTTGGAACAGTTTATAAGTGCTTAGGAGGTAAAATATGAAAGGTACAGTAGTAGCCACTTGGATGAAAACTTGCAGAAAGCTATATGATAACGAAACTATAGATAATGCTATGAACTCGGTAGGTTGGGGAGCTGGAAAAATATTTTCACCAGCAGAAAACATAGAAGATACAGAAGTCAAAAAAATTATTGGATTAATAGCAAAAGAAAATAATGTTGATATAAAAAAATTATGGCATGAAATAGGGGTAGATAACATAAGTGCATTTTACAATGACTTCCCAGTGTTTTTCGAACATGAGAATCTGTATTCTTTCCTAAAATCTCTTTTTGATATACATGTAGTAATGACTAAGAAATTTCCGGGGGCAAAGCCGCCGTTAGTAGGTATAACTCCTGTATCTAGTAGGGTAGCCATTTTTGAATATAAATCTAAAAGAGGGATGTTTGATTATCTCGAAGGATTAATTGAAGGTGCTGCTAAGTTTTTCAATGAAAAGCTGCAGGTAGAGGAAATAGAGAGAACAAATGAGGCGGTAAAGTTTAAATTTACTTTTGAAAAAGATATATATTATAAAAAGGTATTTAAACTTAATAAAATTTTATCTTTTGGTTTTTTAAGGGATATGGCAGCAAAAGTAAGTATATTTACTTTTATATTTTCTTTGGTAGTAGCACTTCCTGTTATTGGATTCAATAGTGTAGCTAAGTCTATAGCAGTTTCTTTAGCTTCAACAATAGCTGCATATATATCAACAGCGGTTCTCATGAGACCTAAATCCATTATAATGGACAACCTAAACAGAATTAATAATAGTAATTTTGTTGAAGATGGAGATATAGAAACGGGAGACTTTTTTGAAGACATTTATAAGTTATTAAAGACACATAAAAAAAATATTACAGCGGATTTTGTAGGTTTTAAAGGTGTTACAGATGAGATGAACACTTTTGTAAACAATATAAATACCATATCTGATGCCATGAGTTATACTTCTGAGGAGATATCTGGAGTAGTTGAACAAGTAGCTAATTGTGCAGTAGACCAGGCTCAAAACACTGAACAAGCAGCATCAGTTTTAAATGATAACATACAAAATCTAAAGGGAATAGTTAACAGCGAAAATAGTAATAAAATTGAATTGGAAAAGGCTTTAGAAAAAATAAATAATAGCTACGAGAATGTAAATAATACAAGCCAAAATATATTAGATACTTTAGATAAGTTCCAAGATGTTAAAGATAAGGGAGTTGAACTTCAAGGAAAGGCAAAAGATATAACACATATTGTTTCAATAGTATCAGGAATTTCAGAACAGACTAACTTACTAGCATTAAATGCATCTATTGAGGCTGCACGTGCAGGAGAACAAGGAAAAGGATTTGCTGTTGTAGCAGAAGAAGTGCGAAAACTTGCAGAACAATCTCAAGATGCAGTAGAAGAGATAAATTCAAATCTAATTAAATTTGTTGAGGAGATAAGAGGACTAGTAGAGAAAATAGACTCTCAATATTATACTCTTCAAGGAGAAACTAAGAGTCTAGAAAGTGTTAGAGATATAAGCTATGAGGCGACTAAATCAGTGCAAGTAGTGGCATCTTCTATGATACAGACAATAAATGAATTGAGTAAAGAAGCAGATTCTATTTCAAGTATTTACGATAACGTAGAATCTCTTGCGGCTATAGCTGAGGAAAATTCGGCATCGTCTCAGGAGGTAAGTGCAAGTGTTGCTAACTATACAAATGAAATCAAAAAGCTTATAAATAACATTCATGATTTCAAGAATATAGCAGAAACTTTTAAGACAGGATTAAGCAAGTATAAAATCTAAGCATTTATAAAGGGGATGTTGCATTTTAAAATGCAACATCCCCTTTATATACCTCTTAAATCAAAATCTGGAACGAAATTCTCAGATGAAGTGCCAACTTCCTGTATAAAGGCATTCTTTATTTCTAAGGATAAACAATAATCTACTAAGCTGTCATAATGTTTAGGATTGAGGGACTTATTTATTTCAGGGAACTTTTTAGCGTTGTACATAGGGGTATATTGATTCATTATACTTATATAAATAGAATCTCTGTAGGTTTTATATATATAATCTATAATTTTTTTTGAATCAAATAGAAGACCTGGCAGCATAAGATGACGTATGATTATCCCTTTTTGTATTAATCCATTTTCATCAAACTTGGATTCTCCAACTTGAAGAAACATTTCTTTTATGGCGGTTGAAGCTTTTTCAAAATAATCTGGTGCATTTGAATATTTGATTGAATATTTATTACTAAAGTATTTTAGATCTGGTAAGTATACATCAATATAGCCACTTAGAATTTTTATTGTCTCAGGATTCTCATAACCATTAGTGTTAAATAAAATTGGTATATTAAGACCTTGCGATTTAGCTATATCTAATGCCTCGATTATTTGAGGCACATAATGCGTTGGAGTAACTAGATTTATGTTATGAGCTCCACGTTGTTGCTGCTCTAGAAAAATTTCACTTAGCCTTTTAATGGATATTTCTTGCCCAAAGCCTGTTGAGCTTATCTTGTAGTTTTGACAAAATACACATTTTAAATTGCAATTTGAAAAAAATATTGTTCCAGATCCATTGATTCCGGATATACAGGGTTCTTCCCAATCATGAAGAGATACTCTTGCAATTTTAACAGTTTTGCCTGAATTGCAAAAACCAAGTTCACCATTCAATCTATTTACACCACAGTTTCGTCCGCATAATCTACAGTTTTTAAGTAAGTCTAACATTAGTAACACCTCAATTTCAATTAAAAGCTCATTCTAAAATAATTATACAATTATAAATAAATATCTGTACAGTTTATATTTTTTTAAAAAAATAAAAAAATAAGCACTGAATTATAAATATAAATCCTACAAGCGCAAAAGCCGGATACAAAACAGAGATAAGATTTACAAAACCAATTTGTGATATAGGAATTGCAATAAGCATAATTAATAAAATAACAAGCTTATAAGAAATATTAAAAGCTTCTTCTAGATTTTTTCCTACACTGTATACATTAGAAACCTCTGTAGAAAACATCTCAAGCCATATTATTGATAATAGAAGCATCTGTATAGCGTTACCAAACCTATTAGCTATATATAATAATGGAATCTCATATTTAAATATATAAGGTACATTTAAAATCAATAGCAGATTTATAATAAGAGAAAGAATAGTCAAACCCAAAGCACCTAAACATATACCACATATAAGAACTTTTTTACTTTTGATTTCATTACTTAAAGGTGCAATAACACCACTACAACATAATATGTTAAAACCACCATAAATAAGAGCGGAAAAAAGCCAATTAGATTTGTAGAATGGTATTGTCCTTAGTTGAGGTACATTTATGTCCTTATAAAAATTAAGATATAGAATAAATATAGTTATGATAACAATAATAAGAGATGGAACAATAAAGGAGTTTATTTCTATAAGTCCTTTAGTATCTCTAAAAAGTATTATTAATGATGCTAAACACATTATAATTATACCAAACCATTTAGACACCCCAAAATACTGATGAATTAGTGATCCGCTGCCAGCTAGTATTATTGCAGCACCACTTATTAAAAAAATAGTTGTTAAAAAGTTAGTTATACTACCTAAAAATCCAGGACTAACTAGTTTAATAAGTCCGTCATATGAAGAAAGCTTGTACTTTGAACTTATATCTGCGATTATTGAACCCATGACTATGTAAATAAAAAAACAGATAAATATACCTAGAAAACTTTTATATCCATAAGCTGTAAAAAACTGAGTTATCTCCTGACCAGAAGCAAGACCAGCTCCGACTATTGTACCAATGAAAACGGCACCTACTTGAAAAATTAAAAACAACTTTTCTTTCAAACTCATCCCTCCCATTTTTAAAGCACATAATAAAGTAATTTATATAAATAAGGTGTACTTATATAAATATATATGAACAACACCAAAATAATGATTTATAAATTAAATTTTTATTTTAAGGGAAAACTAGAACAAAATCAGAGAATCAAAATCTCTGATTTTGATATGGTCGCTTACTCATTGAGTACTCCTTTGAGAAATTGAAAAGGAGTTTCCATGAAATTTTATATAAACGGAGGTAAGTAAAGTGAAGAAAATGAACAGAAGGAGGGCAATAGTTTTAATATTAGCAATTTCATTATCATTTGTTCAGTTTATATCAGTTGGATGCAGTTCCAAGAAAAAAGAAGAGAGTCAAAGCACTACTGAGGGCTTTGACATGAAAGCTGCTTCCAATGTAGCAGATACTTATATGAAATATTTAATGAAAGAAGATACTGAAAATAGTAAAAAGTTTTATTCAAAAGAGTTATCTAAAGGTGCAGCTAACGAAGAGAATAGAAATTTGAAAATTTTGGGGTATGATTTATCTGAAACTAATGAGATAGGAAAATCAGGGCTTTTTAAAATAAATGTATCTAGGGCAGATAAAAGTAAGCCTTTTGCTTCATTAGATGAATACTCCTTAAAGATAAAAAAAGAAGGTTCTGATTATAAAATAAGTGAAACTAATAATGTGGTACAGAAAGAAGCTTTTATACAGAATAATCAAATAAGAATTAGAAACAAAAATAATGTAAATACAAACTTGGTAGTAGATTTTGGAGGTATACCGAACTATGCATTTTCAAAAGATGATAAAACTAATGTAGATAAAATTACAGTTCCTAAAAACCATTATGGGATTATGACATTTGCTTATACTGGGGATAGTTTGGCAATATCTACTTTTGATAAGGATGCTTATATTGCAATTATAAAATTAGATGAAGCTATGTCAGTACAGGGATCTGGTCAAGGTGGAGAAGGTGGAGATTCAGAAGGCGGAGATAAGCAAAAAGGTGGGGGCGGCGCTGGAGGTGGCGGTCAAGAAAAACCTATAGGTAAAGAAATTACAAGTTTGGATTTATTAAAAGACACAACAGTAGAATTTTTAACTTTTTCTCCAACAGAAAAATTTATAACAGTACAATACACAAAGCCTAATGTGGGACACTGCATACGAGTTTATCAATCAGATGGAGGAGATTTAATACCTTACAAGTTTGAGGAGAAATTTCCCATAGATAAAGTTAATATTTTATTTTCATCTTATGATAAAGAAACCATAAATTTTGATATTGTACCTAAAAAGGCAAATGATAAATCAGCGGGAGACGTTATAGGCAAATGGCAGATAAATCTTAGAGATTTTAAAGCTAAGAAAATGTGATATAATTTAGATAAAAACTATTTATGGAGAATAACGATGAAGTGGGGAGACAAAAGATACTACAGTTTGAATTACTTTTTAAGACAAAAATTTGGATGTAAGGTTTTCAAAATTTCACTTGATGCTGGTTTTTCATGCCCTAATAGAGATGGAACCTTAAGTAAAGGTGGATGTATATTTTGCAGTGAAAGAGGATCAGGAGATTTTGCAGGTGATAGATCATTTTCTATAAAACATCAGTTTGAAGATATAAAGATGATAATGAGAAAAAAGTGGAAAAATGGTAAGTATATAGCTTATTTTCAGGCATACACAAATACTTATGCCCCAATAGAGGTTCTTAGAGAGAAATATGAAGAAGCAATTAATCAGGAAGATGTCGTGGCATTAGCTATTGCTACAAGGCCGGATTGTTTGGAGGATGATGTACTTAAGCTTCTAGAAGAGTTAAGTAAAAGAGTTTATATTTGGATTGAACTTGGAATTCAAACATCTAATGAATATACGGCTAAAAGGATAAATAGAGGATATAGGTTGGAAACTTTTGAAAAGGCAGTAAAAAATCTTAGAAATAGAAATATTGATGTTGTTGCACATATGATTTTTGGATTACCAGGAGAAACGCAAGAAGACATGTTAAGCACAGTAAGCTATTTAAGTCAAAAAGATATACAAGGAATTAAATTTCATTTATTGCATTTAATGAAAAATACAAATCTTGTAAGGTTATATGAAGAGGGGGAATTAAAATTTTTAAGTCAAGAAGAGTATATAGATATAATATGCAGATCAATAGCTATTACATCTCCTAACATAGTAATACACAGACTTACAGGAGATTCGCCTCGAGATTTGCTTATTGGGCCTCAATGGAGCCTAAAAAAGTGGGAAATATTAAATAGTATTGATATGGAATTAGAAAAAAGAGGTATATACCAAGGCATAAACTATTGATAAACTCGTGCCTCAAGACGGATCAACTTATCAATTATCATTGATAAGTTCCTCTTTAAAAATGCAAATATATTCCTGAGTATAGGTTAAGTGTCTGGTGTGTTTATCTATATAGATTGTTTATATGTAGTTACCACAATATTAAATTCATTAGAAAAGAACTAGAAGGGAGACAGGGGGATGGAAGTAGATTTAATAATTTCAGCAGATGATATAAAGAAGGAGAAAATTACTGGTAAATCCGTAGTTATTATAGACATGCTTAGGGCTACATCTGTCATAACAACAGCTATATATAATGGGTGCGATTCTGTAATTCCTGTGTTAACTATAGAAGAGGCATTGGAGAAAGCAAGTGAAGGTAGAGGTAAATATATCCTTGGAGGAGAAAGGAAAGCATTGAAAATAGAAGGCTTTGATTGTGCAAATTCGCCCCTTGAATATAAAGAGGATATTGTAAAGGGTAAAACACTGATAATGACGACAAGTAATGGTACAAGAGCTATAAAGGGAAGTCTAGGAGCTAGTAGTGTACTAATAGGAGCATTGATAAACGCTAAAGCAGTGGCAGAAAAGCTGCTTGCATTAGATAATGATGTGGTTATAATAAATGCAGGAACTTGTGGTCAGTTTTCCATGGATGACTTTATATGTAGTGGATATATTATTAATTGTTTACTAAGTCAAAGGAAAGATATTGGACTTACTGATATATCTAAGACTGCCAATTATGTATATGAAGAAAATGAGGATATAATAAGCTTTATAAAATATGCTAGCCATTATAAAAGGATAAAAGAACTAAATTTAGAAAAAGATTTAGATTATTGTTGCAGTAAAGATATTATAGATATAGTACCAATGTATAAGAATGGAATTATAGCGTTATTTGATGAGCAAAAAGAAGAACAAATAGTTTAAGTGTGATATCAATAGCTAAGAGGAAAAGTTAAGAAAGCTTTTCCTCTTAATTTTAAGCCTGTAACGGTTAAATATCTATACTACTTGGAATATATAAAACTTTAAGTAATAAGATTCATCAGAATTCCACAAAATTGGATGGTCTGAGGCTTGGGTCCTAAACTCTACTTGTCTTAAAGTTTTTCTAGCATCTTTAGCAGCGTCAGCAATAGTATTTTTAAATAGCTCAGGATTCATAAAATGTGAACAGGAACAAGTAACTAAAAATCCACCAGGTTTAACCATCTTTATTCCTCTAAGGTTAATTTCTTTATAGCCTCTAACAGCACCATTAATTGTTGATCTTGATTTTGTAAAGGCAGGTGGATCAAGAATTACAACATCATATTTTCTTCCTTCCTTAACCCATTGGTGAAGTACGTCAAAGGCATTATGACACTCAAATTTAACTCTATCAGAAATGTTGTTTAGTTCAGCATTTCTTGTTGCTTCATCTATTGCCAATTGAGATATATCAAGGCCAAGTACACTTTTAGCACCAGCTATTCCAGCATTTAATGCAAATGATCCTGTATGAGTAAAACAGTCTAGAACATCAGCATCTTTGCAAATTTTATGTATAGCACGTCTATTTTCCTTTTGATCAAGAAAAAATCCGGTTTTTTGTCCATTCTCTATATCTACATGGTATTTTACTCCATTTTCTATAATCTGCACGTTAGTATCAAAGGGATCTGTTAAAAAGCCTTTAACTTGATCCATTCCTTCTAACTCACGAACCTTAACATCGCTTCTTTCATAAACTCCTTTTGCATCAAATTCATCTTTTAGCAATTTTACAATTATATCTTTATATTTATCAATTCCAAGTGCTAAAGATTGTATTACATAATATTCTTCATATTTATCTATTATAAGCCCAGGAACAAAATCTGCTTCTCCAAATAAAAACCTACAGCTTGAAGTGTCAATAACTTTTTTTCTATATTCCCAAGCGGCATTTAATCTTTTTCTAAAAAAATCTTCATCTATTTCTTCATTTATGTCTCTTGTCATCATTCTTATGGTGATTTTTGAAACATCGTTTATATATCCTTTTCCTATAAAGTCACTTTTAAAATTATAAACCTCAACTATATCGCCATTTTCATATGTACCATCATAACCTTCTATTTCGTCAGTATATACCCAGGGGTGACCAGCTTCGGCTTTTCTTCCCTTACCTTTGTATAAATAAAACTTACAAGCCATTAATTTATTACCTCCATGTTTTTGTTCATTATGTAGTATACCACAATTTGAAAATTGTAGTATATATTATTTTTGCTTAGATAGATTTTGCCTTGCAAATAAATAAAGTGAATTTATAACTTAAAATTCCTTTGACATAAGGCTCAGGAATAAATTAAACTATTTCTTGTAGTATTTTGAGATATTTTATGTTTAATATGAAAGGTTTGAGGAGAAGAATATGAGTATATTAACGGTTAAAAATGTTAGCCATGGATTTGGTGATAGAGCAATACTAGAAGATGTTTCATTTAGATTACTAAAAGGTGAACATGTTGGTCTTATTGGAGCTAATGGTGAAGGTAAATCAACATTTATGAACATAATTACAGACAATCTTATGCCAGATGAAGGACAAGTTATTTGGTCAAATAATGTTAGAGTAGGTTATATGGATCAGCATGCTTCATTAATTAAAGGTATGACAATTAGAGAAGCATTAAGAGGTGCGTTTCAATATCTTTTTGATCTTGAAACAGAAATGAATACACTTTATGGCAGTATGGGAGATATGAATGAGGATGATATGAATAAAGCTCTGGAAAGAACTGCTATAATTCAAGATATGCTAGATCATAATGGCTTTTATATTATAGATGCTAAAGTGGATGAAGTGGCAAAAGGATTAGGACTTTTAGATTTAGGTCTTGATAAGGACGTTTCAGATTTATCGGGCGGACAGAGAACTAAAATTCTTTTAGGTAAGTTATTACTTCAAAATCCAGATATATTACTTCTAGATGAGCCCACAAACTATCTTGATGAAGAGCATATTGAGTGGTTAAAGAGGTATCTTCAAAATTATGAAAATGCCTTTTTACTAATATCCCATGACATTCCATTTTTAAATAGTGTAATTAATTTGATTTATCATATTGAAAATAGAAAACTAACGAGATATGTTGGAGATTATAATGAATTCCAAAGATTATATGAGCTTAAAAAGGCTCAATTGGAAGCTGCTTATGATAGGCAACAGAAGGAAATAGAGCAGTTAGAGGATTTTGTTGCTAGAAATAAGGCTAATGTTGCTACTGCTAATATGGCAAAATCCAGACAAAAGAAGCTAGATAAGATTGATAGAATAGAACTGACAGCTGAAAAGCCAAAACCGCAGTTTAACTTTAAGCAAGCTAGAGCTGCTGGTAAGGTTATTTTTGAGACTAAGGATTTAGTTATAGGATATGATGAGCCATTAACAAAACCATTAAATCTTTACATGGAAAGAGGCCAAAAGATTGCCTTAGTAGGAGCAAACGGTCTTGGTAAGTCAACACTTTTAAAAAGCTTGCTTGGACAAATAAAGCCTGTTTCTGGTAAAGTGGAACTTGGTGATTATCAATATATTGGTTATTTTGAACAAGAAACAAAGGAAGCAAACTATGATACTTGTATAGAAGAGATGTGGAAGGAGTTTCCTTCATTCACTCAATATGAAGTAAGAGCAGCTCTTGCGAAGTGTGGGCTTACAACTAAGCATATTGAAAGTAAAGTTGTAGTTTTAAGTGGTGGTGAACAAGCAAAAGTTAGATTGTGTAAGATAATAAATAAAGAAACAAATATACTAATTCTAGACGAGCCCACAAATCATTTGGACGTAGAAGCGAAAGAAGAATTAAAGAGATCGTTAAAGGAATATAAAGGAACTATATTACTTGTATGCCATGAGCCGGAGTTTTATAGAGAGATAGTTACAGAGATATGGGATTGTGAATCATGGACAACTAAAATTGTGTAAAATATAAATAAAAGGAGTGCACTGCACTCCTTTTATTTATATTAATTCATTTTTTTAATTTTAGCGTTGAGCTTCATATTGTCTTAAAAGCTTAACGAATAATTCAGGAACCTTTTCCATATTATCCGGAGATTCAATAAATGCAACACGGAATTGAGTGCTTCCTGGGTTAGTTTCATCTGATTTAATATCGTAGAAACCTTTCAAAGGTGCTACTAAAAGAGTTGTATCAACTCCATTGCAATTTACTGCACCTTTTTGTGCACAGTATAAAACAAAATCGATTGAATCAAATCCTGGTTTTACAACATTTCTAACGTCAATTACTGAGTATATAGATGCATCAGGGCTTGAAACGATGAGATTAGGCTCCTGTTCGTTCATACCTTTATAGAATTTAAACATGATATCTTTATAATATTCACGAAGGCCTTTGCACCATCCAGAAATACTTTCCTTGCTTTCGTGAGCTAATGCTCCGAATATATACTGACCTATTACATTAGCGCATAGATTTGCAGTATATTCAGCTACTGACTGAGTATGATATTCTGCGTTATCAGTGATGATAGCTCCGATTCTTAAACCGCAGGCATTCCAAACTTTTGATGCAGTCTCAATGCTTATTCTTCTACCTTCTATACCAGGTACATCTGCATCGCTAAGTCCCCAAATACTTACTAAGCTGCTATTTTCATCATAATATAATTCACGATAAGCTTCGTCACTTACCATCCACATATTGTATTTTACGCATAATTTAGCAAGCTCTTTAAGAGCTGGATAATCATAGAGCTGACCTGTAGGATTGTCATAAGGTATTACAAGAAGTGCTCCAGGGTTATGTTCTTTAATAATTTCTTCCATTTTGTCTAATTCTGGGAGGCTGAACTTTCCATCTTCACCTAAGTGACGTTTTACTGTAACAGTCTTACGGCCAATTCTTTCTGCAAAAGAAATATAATTTGTGTAGGCTGGGTCAATCATCATAAGAGGTTTGTCGCCAGTACCTGCATCTCCGCAAACACCAAGTAATAATAGTTCCATACCAGTGGAGCCACCATCAGTTACTTGAACAAATAATTTACTAGTATCAAAGCCTTCACATTTAAGAATGTTTTTAAAAGCATCTTGAGCCTCAGCTACACCAACAGTACCTGAATATTGTATAACACCCTTTGCAAATGGACTTTCAGGTGCATTTAATGCGAACATTCTTTTTTGCATAGCAGGATTTGTTGGAAGTGAAACGTTTCCAATTGCTACATTTATCAACGCAGGTTTCTCTTCACGTTCAGCAAATTTCATCTGTCCAAGTCTTACGTCTGATGGCATTCTTTTTTTCAAATGATCTGATAATACTGGTTTATTCATTGATAAAATACCCCCTAAAAAATATAATTTATAATGATGCATAGCATTCATTTTTTTTCAGAAATCCTTCAAATATACAGTTTAAAACTTGTGATGGTTTGACACATTTTTCATTTGTTTCAATTTAATATTTTAGAAGAATAACTTGTAAACCTTTTCAAATTTGATGTAAGACTCAACTTTATATTCAATAACATCGCTTTAATATATAGCTTAAATAATTTTATTTAAGACAATTTTCAGAAGTTTCTTACTTGTATATAGTATACCACGTTATTAGAATTTTTCAAAATTTTTTAATTGAATTATTCAATTTTAATTCGTTTAGTATAGCATTCTCATAACTTTATTCAATTTCAATAAAAAATTTGAGAGTATTTCCGTCTTATGTAAATATTTCTCGTGAAGCATTAATTGCATAAGTAGGATAAAGTAGGAATATAAGACAAAAAATTAACCTACACGATTAAAATATGGTGTAAGTTAACTTTATAAACCTTAGGTTATGTCTTCAAAGGTTAGACAGTCACTTTTTATCCAACCTTTGGAATTTGTTCTGTCTTCTGATAAAATAGAAATTTCATACCAAAGATCTTCGTTAATTTCTGCACTATCATGTATTTGGACCACTATGTTTTCCATTAGAGAATTGAGAGTAGCTGATTTATCAGAAGGCCACAAGTATAACTTACAGTTGCTTTTAATTATTCCCTGGTTTTTGTCAGGATAGTGATATTTAACTATAATTTGTTCCTCTTTTTCTAAGTCTGCTTTATTCTTTAGACTATTGTTCTGATGCTTTAGAAGTAAAATCTGTTTTCTTTGATTTGTCATCTTATTTGTAAAGTAATAGGAAATAAATAATGCGAATCCAACTAATAATAAAAAAAGAAATGCTAACATAAGATTACCTCCTTTTAATAGATACACAATATTATTATATTCAGAAAAAAGTAAAACTGTCATAAAATAAAAAAATCCTAGTTAAGTTCAACTAAGATTTTAAAAATTTGTATTTAAACAGCCTCTATTAGGTCTAGATATTTATAAATATACATGTCTGAAAGATTTATTATATCATCTTTTTGATAATCTGAATAAGTATCATGAACACCTATCACGGTCATTCCAGCAGCTTTTGCACCTTTAATTGCAGGAAGTATGTCCTCAAATACGACACAGTCATTTGCGTTAATGGATAATTTTTTTGCAGCTAATAAATATACGTCAGGAAAATCTTTACCTCTCAAAACCTCATCCGTAGTAGTTATAGAATCAAAAAAGTGATAAATATCATTTTTCTTAAGTGCTATCTCTATAAGAGGCTTAGAATTACTTGTGGCTAAGGCAAGTTTTATTCCTCTTGATTTTAGCAAGGTTAAAAATTCTTTAGCTCCAGGCTTTAAATCGACTTTATGAGCATATTGATAGAGTGCCATTTCATTCCACTCATTTTGAATTTCTTCTATTGAATCAGTAATATTAAATCTATCTTTAAAGTATTGAGCAACTTCTGAGAAGCTCATATGTTCTATATCCTGTTTTAAGTTATTTGGTAGTTGTATATTTCTCTTTCTTAAATATTCTTCATCGATTTTACTCCATACCCACATGGAATCAATTAGAGTACCATCCATATCGAATATGGCTCCCTTAATGTTTTTCAGCATAAGATATCACCTCAATTTATAGTATAGCATCAAATGTTATCAACATAAACTAAAAAGTCACCTTAAAATAAAGTGAAAGATAGAAAGCTTAAAATTAAGGTGATTTTTAGAAAGCTTTTTAAATAAAAATATAGGATATCTTATAATTTATAAGATATCCATAAAATAGGACGGTTTAATACGCCTTCTTTAAAATTTCCTCTCAAATATATCTATTTTCTCTTCATCTTTAAAGTCTTCAAAGGAAGAGATGCCTATGCTATCTAGTATTTTATTCATACATGCACTGTCAACAGCAACTTTTATTGATGAATTTTCAGCTAATTCGTCAATATGTTCTTTGCCTTTTTCTTTTGGAATAATTGCTTTGGGGCCGCCTACACAGCCACCTATACATCCCATTCCTTCAAGAAAGTTAGCATTTAATTCACCGTTTTGAGCTTTCTCGAGTGCCGTTTTACATTCTTTCACACCATTTGCTTGGGTTGATTTAAGAAGTTTATATTTTTCAGGAAATATTCGTTCTATTGCATCTCCAATAGCAGTAGAGACTCCGCCTGTACGACCGTAAAGTCTGCCCCCTCTTGATGCGTACTCTGTGGATAAATCTCCTTTTAATTCTTCAGGTTTTACATCTAAGGCTTCAAATATATCATGCACTTCTGCAAAGGTAAGTACAAAGTCTATATCGCCTAAAAGGTCTTTTTCTTTTGCTTCAGCTTTTTTAGCAATGCAAGGGCCTATAAATACAACTTTACAATTAGGATGCAATTTTTTTAGAATTCTACCAGCGGCTATCATTGGAGATACAGAAGGGGAAACGTTTTTTACTAAATTATTATAAACTCTTTTAAGCATAGCAACCCACATTGGACAACAGCAAGAAGTAATCATTAAATCATCTTGTTTCTTAACAAGATGGTCAAACTCAACAGTTTCTTTTAGGGTAAGCATATCTGCAAAAAATGCTACTTCTACCATATCAGTAAAGCCAACTCGTTTAAAAGCTGTACGTAATTGGTCTATAGTAACAGTATCACCAAATTGGCCTATAATTGCTGGTGCTACTGCAGCTATAATTGGAGAACTGCTTTTAAGTAGTTCAGCTAGAGGAATAAATTCCACTCTATCTAGTATACTTCCTGTAGGGCATGCTTCAACGCAGAAGCCACAATCAGTGCATTTTTCACAATCAATTACACTTGTATTTTTTCTACTGTCTATAAAAATTGCATTGAAGGGGCATGATTTTTGGCATATTGTTTCACCATTCTCATCTTCGCAATCCATTGAACAGTGTTTAATTTTATTTACTATTTTATGATCTGCTTCATAAGAAGAGATGGCTATCTTTAAATCTGAAACAAAGTTTGGGCTATAAGTTATACCTGTTCCGCAAAGAGAAGAAATAACCTTACATAAGTCTTCCTTATTAATTTCATTAAGAGATAAAATTTCATTAATTTTTTCTTCAAATTTTTCTTCGTAGTAGGCTTTTATTAGTGATTTAAACAGTTCACTATGTTTTGCTTTCATAGTAACAACTCCTTATAAGATTATAGTTAAATTAATTTATATTATACCATATTATGCTAAAACAACTGATAAATTTACAAATATCTATCAGTTGTTTTAGTATAACTATTTGATTTTTTCATCACCAGCACCGCGAGTAGGGACAGTTGACATAAGAAAGCCTACAAGTATAGAAACTAGTGCTGGTGCTACTATATTAATATAGGATATGTACCAAGTTCTATAAAGTATTATAGCTGTAACGCCAGTTATTATTATTGTTACAATAAAGGTGTAAATTATAAACTTTGCAAATGAACTAAAGAATTTTTCATAAAGTCTGTGTCTTGTGGGACCACTAATTATATTTCTGAATAAAAAATAAGAAGCAAGAATTAAAATAATATCTACCACAGCAGATATTAAAAAGTTTTTCATAAGTAAACACCTCCAATAGGTTATCAACTATAGTATTACCATATTGGAGGATTTTAAGCATAATCGTATTTCTTTAATTTTTAAGGTACATTTCTCCTATTTTAAATACATCTCCAGCTCCCACTGTTAAAAGAACATCACCACTTTGTAGGTTTTTTTCTAAATGTGAAACTATTTCGTCAAAGCTATTGATATTAGAGCAGTTCACACCTAACGAACTAATCTTATTTGATAACATAGCTGAACTTACTATACCGGTATCTTTTTCCCTAGCAGCATATATATCTGCTAGTATAAGCTCATCCACATCATTGAAAGCTTCACTAAATTCCTTGAATAAGTTTATAGTTCTTGAATAGGTATGAGGTTGAAAAACACAAAATATTTTTTTATGAGGATAGTTTTTTGCTGCATTTAATGTAGCTTGAATTTCAGTTGGATGATGGGCGTAGTCATCTATAACAGTAACGCCATTCTTCATACCCTTTATTTCGAACCTTCTATGGGTACCCTTGTATTCCTGTAAGCCATTTACAATATTTTGATATGGTATACTAAGAGTCAAACCAACACATATACTTGCAAGTGCATTTAGAATATTATGTTTGCCAGGAACATTTAATTGTAGAGATAAAAGCTTTGTATTATTTTTATAAACATCAAAATGGGCGCAACCTTTTTTATTAAAAATAATATTTTTAGCGGTAACATCACCGATGTTTATTCCGTAAGTTACCACGTTGCATTTTGATTTGGAAATTACATTTTTCATTCTTTCATCTTCAGCACAGCATACTAAGAATCCATTCTCAGGAATAAGTTTGGAAAATTGTACAAAGGCATTTTCAATATCATTTATGTCTTTATAATAATCTAGGTGATCTGCATCTATATTTAATATTACTCCTACATAAGGAAAAAATTTAAGAAAAGAACCTTTATATTCACAAGCTTCTGTTATAAAATAGTCACTATTCCCTGGACGTACATTTCCATCTATGGCATCAAGTTGTCCTCCTACAAGTATTGTAGGATCCAAATTAGCATCTAAACATATATGTGATACCATTGAAGTTGTTGTAGTTTTACCGTGGGTTCCAGAGATTGCAACGTTAAACTTATGGCCCTTCATTATGTTGCCTAAAAACTCAGCTCTAGTCATAGTTGGAATGTTTAGTTCTTTAGCTCTCATAAGTTCAGGATTATCTTCGGATATAGCGGCAGTGTATACCACTAGATCAATATCTTCATTTATGTTATCCTTTTTTTGACCAATGTAAATTTCAGCATTATCCGCTAATAACTTATCAGTTATAGGTGAAGACTTCATATCAGATCCTGATACCTTAAAGCCTCTGTTAAGTAGTATTTCTGCTAAACCGCTCATGCTTATACCACCTATGCCTATGAAGTGTACTTTTTTGTTTTTATCTTTTATAAAATCAAATGACAATAAAATCAGCTCCTTTAATTAAATAACTTCATTTAATAATTATATACAAAAATAAACCAAAAAAACACAATTGTAAAATTTTATTTTAAATTGTAATATGTAAGGTATTATAATAAGTATTGATTATATAATTTATTTAGAATAAAATATGAATGATAGAATATAATTTTAAATAAATATTCGCGAAATTGAAGGTGAATAGGTGATATTATGGATAAATTTAGCAGGAACCAGCGAGTTGCAGCCATAACAAAAATATTAATAGAAAATCCTAATAAGATTATAAATTTAAATAATTTTACTGATATGTTTAATGCGGCAAAATCTACAATAAGTGAAGATTTAGTTGTAGTTAAGGATATTTTAATGAAACTTAGCATGGGAAGAATTGAAACTATATCTGGTGCGGCTGGTGGAGTAAAATATGTGTGTGGATTATCATATGAAAAAAGTAAGGAATTTGCTGAAAAACTATGTATTATTTTGAAAAATAGAGAAAGAATAATACCAGGGAATTTTTTATATATGACTGATTTAATGTTTAATCCTCAAGTTATACATACAGCAGGAATTATACTAGCAGCATCCTTTATAGATAAGAATGTAGATTATGTAGTTACTGTTGAAACTAAGGGAATTCCTCTAGCTTATGAAGTAGCTAAAATGCTTGGAGTGCAATTGGTTGTAGTTAGAAGGGAAACTAAAGTTACTGAAGGGTCAACTTTAAGTATAAATTATGTTTCAGGTTCTAGCGGAAGAATACAAAATATGTCTTTATCTAAAAAAGCAATGAATAAAGGAAGTAAGTGCGTATTTGTAGATGATTTTATGAAAGCTGGTGGTACAGCATTAGGAATAATAGATTTATTAAAAGAATTTGATAGTGAACTTTTAGGAATAGGAGTATTAATAGATAATGTAGAGAATCCTAAAAAACTTATACATCATTATGTTTCAATAGTTGATTTTAAAGGTATTGATGAGAATGGAGAAGCGCTTTTATTTCCTTCTAAAATGTTCAAATAATAAAATTTTCAAAAAATTTATTTATTTTTAATAAATTTAAGAAGGAAAAATATAAAATGTAGAGAATAATATATACATAAGCATCTTGGAGGTGGATTTTATATGCAAATTACAGACGTTAGAGTAAGAAAAATTGCTGCTGAAGGTAAAATGAAAGCTATAGTTTCAGTAACCTTTGATAATGAATTTGTAGTTCACGATATAAAGGTTATAGAAGGTCAAAATGGACTTTTTATAGCAATGCCAAGCAGAAAAACTCCTGATGGAGAGTTTAAAGACATAGCGCATCCAATCAACACTCAAACAAGAGAAAAAATACAAAAGTCTATTTTAGAAGAATATGAAAAAGTAAAAAATGAAGAAGTTGCTTCCGAACAGACTGTGGAAGAATAATAAAAAGGAGTATATTATACTCCTTTTTATTATTTTTAATGACTTATAACTTGCTTTGCAGCTACCAACGAAAATAGATTGAATATCTATTTTTGTAGCAAGAGTAATAAAAATTTGAAAACTTTTAATTTTATTAGCAATATATATAGGATTTTTAAATAATGGATACATATAATATAAAATATAGTAAAATATTATTAAACTATTTTTTTTGATAAAAATGATTCATATGGTTGAAAATAATATTCATATAAAATATAATATTTAAGGGATGTTTGTATAACATAAAGTAGAAAAATGTAGGTTTATGACCGTAAAGAGGTGTTATAATGTATAATTGTGCTATAATATTAGCCGCTGGAGAAGGAAAGAGGATGAAATCTTCCACACCTAAGGTACTTCACAAAGTATGTGGAAAAGAAATGGTAAACATAGTAATAGATACAATTAAGATATCAGGAATAAATGACATTAATGTAATTATCGGAAGAGGAGCAGATAAAGTAAAAGATGCTACAATAAATAACAATGTATCTTATTCTTTACAGGACAAACAGCTTGGAACAGGTCATGCTGTTATGTGTGCAAAGGAATTCTTAAAGAGTAAAAAAGGTACAGTAGCAATATTTACAGGAGATGCTCCTTTAATTACGAAAAATTCAGTAGAAAAGCTTATTGCTTTTCATAACGAAGAAAATTACAAAGCTACTATATTGACATCAATAGTAGACAATCCAGACGGTTATGGTAGAGTAGTAAGGGAAAGCAGTCAAGAAGTTTCTAGAATAGTAGAACATAAAGATTGCAATGCAGAAGAATTAAAAATAAACGAGATAAATGCAGGAATGTATTGTTTTGACATAGAAAGTTTGTTAAGAAGCTTGGATAAATTAAATAATAATAATGCTCAAGGTGAATATTATCTACCTGATATTATAGGAATTCTAAAGAATGAAGGATTAAAAGTAGGGGCAGTGCCAGTGGAATTTGAAGAGACTATGGGGGTAAACTCCAGAGTTCAACTTTCTGAAGCAGAGAAAGTTATGAGAAAGAGAATAAACTTAATGCACATGGAGAATGGAGTTACTTTAATCGATCCTGATAACACATATATTGATTTAGATGTGGACATTTGTAACGATACTATAGTATACCCAGGAAATATTATTCAAGGAAATACTGTGATAAAAGAAAACTGTACTTTATATGCTAATTCAAGAATTGAAGACAGTTTCATTGATAAAAATGTTACAATACAATGTTCTACAATACTTAAAAGTAAAATAGGCGAAAATACTACTGTAGGACCGTTTGCATATATAAGACCTGAAAGTGTTGTAGGTAAGTCAGCTAGGATAGGTGATTTTGTTGAAATAAAGAAATCTGTTATAGGAGACGAAACTAAAGTTTCTCATTTAACATATATAGGAGATGCTGAGGTTGGAAGCAAGTGCAACTTTGGATGTGGTACTGTTGTTGTTAATTATGATGGAGCAAAAAAATGTAAAACTTTGGTTGGTAACAATGTATTTATAGGTTGTAACACAAATTTGGTTTCCCCAGTGAAGGTTAACGATAATACATATATAGCTGCGGGATCAACCATTACTGACGAAGTTCCAGAAGGTGCTTTAGCTATTGCAAGAGCTAAACAAGTCAATAAAGAGGGCTGGGTAGAAAAAAAAGGTAAAAAGAAATAAAATTTTAGGAGGATTCTATAATGATAAACCACGGTAAGAATATTAAAATTTTTACAGGTAACTCACATCCAGGGCTAGCTAAGGACATAGCAGATATTTTAGGGTTAACTGTTGGAGAAGCAAAGGTTTCCACATTTAGTGATGGTGAAATATCTGTTGATGTAAACGAAACAGTAAGAGGAACAGATGTATTCATAATTCAGTCTACGAATAATCCTGTAAATGATAATATGATGGAACTTTTAATTATGATTGATGCCTTTAAGAGGGCTTCAGCAGGTAGAATAACAGCAGTTATGCCTTATTATGGATATGCAAGACAAGATAGAAAGGCAAAGGCAAGAGATCCAATTACAGCAAAACTTGTTGCAGATATATTAACTGCAGCTGGTGCCCACAGAGTTTTAACTATGGATTTACATGCTGCTCAGATTCAAGGATACTTTAATATACCAGTAGATCACTTACTTGGTTCACCTATCCTTGCAAAATATTTTGTACAAAAAGGATTTGCAGATAGAGAGGATGTAGTTGTTGTTTCTCCAGACCTTGGAAGTGTAACAAGAGCTAGAAAATTTGCCGATAAGCTACATGCGCCAATAGCGATTATTGATAAAAGAAGACCAAAGGCAAATGTATCAGAGATAATGAATATTATAGGCGATATTCAAGATAAAACTGTAATATTAGTAGACGATATGATAGATACTGCAGGAACAATAACAAATGGAGCTAATGCTTTAGTTAAGATGGGAGCAAAAGAAGTTTATGCTTGCTGCACTCATGCTGTTTTATCAGGTCCAGCTATAGACAGAATAAAAGAATCAGCTATTAAAGAGTTAGTTATGTTAAATACTATAGATTTACCAGAAGAAAAAATGTTAGATAAGTTTAGAATGTTATCTGTAGCGCCTGTATTTGCAGAAGCTATAAAGAGAATATATGAAGATACGCCTGTAAGCAAATTATTTGAAGACTAAAATTTAAACTAGAGAAGCATGCGAGATTGTAGATTCGCATGCTTTTGTATTATTAAATTATAGTAAATTATTTGTAACTTTTTAAGGATATACTATTAGTATATATAAGATATGTGATAAATTATTATATATAAGTAATTATGTTATAAAAAGAGTTATACTCACAAAATACAATGGAGGGATATTTATCATGGAGGGAAAAATTGGAAAAATTTTAATCGTTGATGATGATCAAAATATATGTGAAGTGATAAAGATGTATGTTGAAAATTCTGGTTATGAGACTAGAGTTTGTCATAATGGAAAAGAGGCTGAAGAAATTTTTCAAGAATATAAACCAGACTTAGTTTTGCTAGATATAATGCTTCCATATATTGATGGAATAGATGTTTTAAAGTGGATAAGGAAGGATTATGAGACTCCTGTGGTTATGCTTACAGCTAAGGGAGAAACTTTTGATAAGGTATTAGGACTTGAGTTAGGGGCAGATGATTATATAGTTAAGCCTTTTGAGCCTAAAGAACTATTAGCAAGGGTAAAAGCAGTTTTAAGGAGATATAACGTAGACAATGAAAATAAGGAAATATTAAAATTTGAACAGCTTACGGTTGATATTAATTCATATACTGTATTGTACAGAAACCAGGAGATAAAAATGCCTCCAAAGGAATTTGAATTATTATACTACCTAGCAAGTAATAAAAATAGAGTATTTACAAGAGAACAGCTTCTTTGTGAAGTTTGGGGTTATGACTACCCAGGAGATTCGAGGACTGTTGATGTTCATGTGAAAAGACTTAGAGAAAAGCTACAGGGAGGTCCAAATTGGCAAATTGAAACAGTATGGGGTGTAGGATACAAATTTGAGGTGAAATAGATGAAAAAAGGGTTGTTCTCTAAGTTAGTGGCCACTTTTGCAGCTATAATTGCAGTAAGTTTCATTATGACTGCTGCATTTCTGTCTTATTGGTTTGAAAGTTATTATTTTGAACAGAGAAAGGGGCAACTTACTGCAGAATCTGCGCATATATCTAGCATTGCAGTTCAATATTGGAAAGGAACTATTTCAATAGATAGACTTACTGAGCTTTTGACTGCTGTAGCACAATATGATTCTATGGATATATGGCTCGTTGATAGCTATGGATATCCATATGCTGTTTCAAATCCTAAACAACAAAATGTCTTAAAAACACAGGTACTTACAAAGGAATTAGAAAAATTAAGACTAAACGAACCTGTTGACACTATAGGTATTTATGGGAACATATTTAAAGTACCAGTGCGCACCTTTGATATACCTATTTTCTCTGGAGGTGTTTTTAAAGGGGCTATAATGATGCACACCTCCGTAAATGAACTAAAAAGTACCTTAATGAGAGTGTATGAAATTATATGGATTTCTGCGTTATTTGCTATAATAATTTCATGTATAGTTATATATTACTTTTCTCAAAGAATAATAATCAAGCCTCTTGCACAAATCAATTATGTAGCAGACAAAATTTCAAAGGGAGAGGTAGAAAAAAGAGTAAACATAAACTCTAAAGATGAAATAGGAATACTTGCCAAGTCTTTTAATTCTATGGCAGATTCATTAGAAGAAGTAGAGAAAAATAGAAGAGAATTTATATCAAATGTTTCTCATGAGATAAGATCGCCAATAACCTCTGTAAAAGGATTTATTGGAGGAATTCTAGACGGAGTAATACCTAAAGAGAAAGAAAACTATTATTTATCCATTGCTTATGAAGAGGTTCAGAGGCTTACAAGGCTTGTAAATGACTTATTAGATCTATCAGCTATTGAAGCAGGACAATTCAAGTTAAGAATTGAGGAAATAGATATTAATGAAATTGTTAGATTATGTATAATAAAATTCGAACAAAAAATACATGAGAAAAGATTAAAGGTAGACGTATTGATGCAAGATGATAATCTTTATGTAGCAGCAGATAGAGATAGAATAAATCAAGTAGTTACTAATCTTGTAGATAATGCAGTAAAGTATGTTGGTGAGGGTGGAACTATAAAGGTCAGCACAAAAATTAAAGGTGATAAAGCTCTAATATCAGTATTTAACGATGGTCCTATCATACCTGAAAGAGATTTAAAACATATATGGAATAGATTCTACAAGGTTGATAAATCGAGAACATCTAAAGTTAGTACAGGACTGGGACTATCTATAGTCAGAAGCATACTTACTCAACTAGGGGAAGACATATGGATTGAAAATAAAGAATCGCAAGGAGTAACATTTTGCTTTACATTAAAGAGGGTTTAGAAAATGATTACACTTTGTTCATATTTGTGTAAAAATATTTTATTATAATGTCTCTAATATTGATGGATTATGAGGTGTACTCGAATGGATGAAAATAAGTTTGATAAGATTAAAGATGTTAAATGGGAAAGTGTATCAGATTGTCGAGGAGAAATAAAATTTAAAAACAACAGAATGAGGTCTCAAGTAAGAAAGCTATTTAAAGGTGTGGCTTTTATACTCATAGCTTCAGTGTCAGGTGCAGTATCAGGAGCTTATATAGTTGATAAAAAGTATTCGGATAAGACCTATACACCAATCAATCAATCGTTAGTTGAGACTAAAGACGGAAATAGCAAAGATGGAACTGCGAGTTTGCCTAAGAATGCTGTAACTAAAGTTGCTGAAGTAGTGAGTCCAGCGGTTGTAGGGATAAGCAATAGCTCAGAGGGGTTTTTTGGATTACAGGATACTGGAAGTGGTTCAGGAATAATATTTGATCCTAATGGATATATAGTTACAAATAATCATGTAATAGAGGGTGCGGCTAAATTGACAATAAAATTTTCCAGCGGGAAAACTTTACGTGCAAATTTAGTGGGAGCTGATCCAAGGTCAGATTTGGCTGTTATTAAGGTAGATGCAAAAAATCTGCCAACTGCCAAGTTTGGAGATTCATCAAAAGTTAATGTTGGAGATATGGCAATTGCCATAGGAAATCCATTAGGAGAAGAGTTTTCAGGATCGGTTACAGCTGGTATAATTAGTGCATTAAATAGAAGAATACAATATGGTGGAGCAATATACAAGGTTCTTCAAACAGATGCGGCTATAAATCCAGGAAATAGTGGTGGACCACTTTGTAATGAAGCTGGAGAGGTAATAGGAATAAATAGTTTAAAAATTGGAGCACAACAAAATGCAGAAGGTATGGGCTTTGCTATAGGTATAAATGAGGCAAAAGATATAATAAAATCTTTGATGACGAATGGTAAGGTTTCAAGGCCAGCCCTTGGAATTTACGGGCAAGGAGTAGTATCAGAAGAGAAAAATATTGAAGGAGTATATGTAGTTCAAGTAGTTGAAGGAAGCGGTGCTGAGGCCGCAGGACTTAGGCAGGCAGATATTATAATTGAATTGGATAAGAAAAAGGTAACTAAATCTGATGATTTATCAGAAATATTAGATAAACACAAAATTGGAGATTCTATACAGTGTAAAATTCTGAGAAATGGAAAAACTATAGAAGTAAATATTACACTTTCAGAGGTGAAAGAAAAAAATAGATAAAGAGACTTTGATAGTCTCTTTATTATTTATGTCTTTTGGTATAATATATTAATTATGTGATTAACAATTACAGAGCAGTTAGGAGTGGAGAAATGTTTTTAGTAGTTGGACTAGGTAATATAGGAAAGCAATACGAGCATACTAGACATAATGTTGGATTTGATGTTATAGATTTGATAAGTGATAAGTATAATATATCTATGAACAGGGAAAAATTTAAGGGTGTATATGGAGAAGGAATAATGTCTTATGAGAAGGTAATATTGCTTAAACCAAGCACATATATGAATTTAAGTGGAGAAAGTGTAAGAGAAATAGTTAACTTTTATAAAATATCTAATGAAAATATAATTGTTGTATATGATGATATAAGTTTAGATATAGGAAGATTGAGAATAAGAACTCAGGGAAGTGCTGGGGGGCATAATGGAATAAAAAGCATAATATCTAATTTAGGTACTGACGCATTTCCAAGAGTTAAAGTAGGAATAGGACAGCCCAAAGAACAGTTAATCTCCCATGTTTTAGGTAAGTTTTCTACAGAAGATAGAGCAAAGATTAAAGAAGTATTTGAGACAAGTGTAGACGCTATTGAATGCATAATAAGCAGTGGAATGGCTGAGGCAATGAATAAATATAATGGTTTTAAAATATAAAATTATAATTTAATTTTTATAGTTTGTAGGGTGGTTGTTATAAAATGAGACTAGAAGGACTTATGAAGCCTCTTAAAGTTAGTAGAGAATTTAAGGAAATACAAAGCAGCATAGAGAGAACTAGATTTCCAATAGGTGTATTTGGAATTTCCGAATCTGCAAGAGGTTATTTAATAAATGGATTGTATGAAGAGTCAGACAAGCCATTTATTGTATTTACTCACAGTGATGTAGAAGCAAGGAAACTATATGAGGATATATCTTTTTATATTCCCAATGTTTATTATTTTCCAACAAAAGAAGTGGTGTTTTATAATATAGATGCCATATCAGGAGATTTAAGATGGGAAAGATTGAAGATAATAAAGGAGATGTTAAGTAAGGGTAAAAAGGTAATTGTTACAAGTATAGAAGCCTTAGCTTCAAGCTATATTCCTGTAAACCTTTATAAAGGCTATATATTTAATATTTCTAAAGGTAATGTTTTAAATTTAGAGGAGTTAAGTGAAAAACTTATACAATGTGGTTACGAAAGAGTTGAAATTGTAGATAGCAAGGGACAATTTTCTATAAGAGGGGGAATAATGGATATATATTCACCTATTTCAGCAGAGCCTTATAGAATTGAGTTATTTGGTGATGAGGTTGACTCTATAAGAAACTTTAATTTAGAATCACAGAGAAGTATAGAAAAAGTAAAAAGCATTGAAATATTTCCAGCTAAAGAAATGATTTTAGATAAGAAGAGAATAGAAAAAGGACATGAAAGCATAGAAAAGGATCTAAATATTGTATTAGACAGGTTAAAAAAGCAAAAAAATAGAGAGGCCATGGAAAAAATAAAAGAAGTTATTGGAAGAAATATTGAGATGTTAAAAGAGAATTGGAATTTTGAAACAATAGATAGTTTCCTTCCATATTTTTATGATAACTTATCATCATTTTTTGATTATACAGAAGAATACTTTATAATTATAGATGATATTCAGAGATGTAAAGGAAAACTTGATAGTGTATACTTTGAATTTGAAGAGAATTATAAAAGTTTTCTTGAGAGAGGCAATATTTTACCAAAGCAAGGAGAACTCCTTTTAAATAAAGATCAAGTTCTTGAATTATTAGAAGAAAAACAAGTATTGACAATAGATGCTATTGCTAAGTCTACTAAGATACTTAATCCAAAAACTATTGGGAATTTTTCTCAAATCACTTCCCCCAATTATCATGGACAAATAGATTTGCTCATTGAAGATATAAAGGATAAGAAAGCTAAGGGGTTTAAGATAGTTATTTTATCGGGAACAAGGCCAAGAGGAGAAAGATTAGTAGCAACCTTAAGAGATAGGGAGATTGATAGTTCCTATAGAGATACAATACATGAGATACAAGCAGGAGAAGTAGTTATAACCTTTGGAAGTCAATTAAATGGATTCGAATATCCAGAACTTAAAATATGTGTAATATCAGATAAAGAAGTT
This sequence comes from Clostridium thailandense, assembly GCF_019207025.1. Taxonomy (GTDB): domain Bacteria; phylum Bacillota; class Clostridia; order Clostridiales; family Clostridiaceae; genus Clostridium_AM; species Clostridium_AM thailandense. Next base: position 66,001 of record NZ_JAEEGC010000041.1, read on the forward strand.
TTTGGTGAGGCAAAAAGAAAAAACTCCAATAGAGTCTCTAAAAAAGGTGTAAGTAAAATAAAGAGTTTCACGGAATTAAAACCTGGAGACTATGTAGTTCATGTAAACCATGGCATTGGTGTATATAAGGGAATTAATCAACTGGAGTTGAATGGTCATAAAAAAGATTATTTAGAATTAATATATGATTCAGATGACAAGTTATATGTTCCCGTAGAGCAGCTTGATATGGTTCAGAAGTACATAGGTACTGAAGGAAAAGCTCCTAAGATAAATAAACTTGGAAATTCAGAATGGGCCAAAGCAAAAAGAAAAGTAAAAAAATCAATAGAGGAAATTGCAGAAGACTTAGTAAAACTTTATGCTGCAAGAGCTACGCTGAAAGGGTATAGATATTCAAGAGATACCGTGTGGCAAAAACAGTTTGAGGAAGAATTTCCGTATGATGAGACTCCAGATCAGCTATCATCCATAAGCGATATAAAATCAGACATGGAATCTGATAAAGCTATGGATAGATTGCTATGTGGAGATGTAGGCTATGGAAAAACAGAGGTCGCTATAAGAGCAGTATTTAAAGCTGTTATGGATGGAAAACAAATAGCATTTTTAGTTCCAACTACAATACTTGCTCAGCAACATTACAATAATTTTATACAGAGATTTTCTGATTTTCCAGTTAGAATAGATATGATAAGCAGGTTCAGAACTCCAGCTCAGCAGAAGAATACCATAAAGGCTGTAAGAGATGGGGAAGTAGACATATTAATAGGAACTCATAGAATTCTTCAGAAGGATGTACAGTTTAAGGATTTAGGATTGTTAGTAATTGATGAAGAGCAAAGGTTTGGAGTAAGTCATAAAGAAAAAATTAAAAAGTTTAAGAAGAATATAGATGTATTAACATTAAGTGCAACACCTATACCAAGAACATTGCATATGTCCTTAGTGGGAGTAAGAGATATAAGCGTTATAGAGACGCCACCAGAAGAAAGATACCCTGTTCAAACTTATGTGGTAGAGTACAATGATCAGTTAATACGAGATGCCATATTAAGAGAGTTAAGCAGGGGAGGTCAAGTCTATTTTGTTTACAACAGAGTTGAAAGTATAAAAGAAATGGTATCATATATATCAAAGTTGGTTCCTGAAGCAAAAGTAGGTTTAGCACATGGGCAGATGCAGGAGAGAGAACTTGAAAAAATTATTGTAGATTTTATGAAAAATGAATATAATATTTTGGTTGCTACAACAATAATAGAAACTGGAATGGACATTCAAAATGTAAATACAATGATAATATATGATGCAGATAAAATGGGTTTATCACAATTATATCAATTGAGAGGACGAGTTGGAAGAACAAATAGAATGGCTTATTGCTACTTAACTTACAGGAAAGACAAGGTTCTAACAGAAGTAGCAGAAAAAAGACTTAAGGCAATAAAAGATTTTACAGAGCTTGGATCAGGCTTTAAAATAGCGTTAAAGGACTTAGAAATAAGAGGTGCCGGAAACATGATGGGAGCCTCTCAGCATGGGCACATGGCATCTATTGGATATGATTTGTATTGTAGAATGCTAGAAGATACGATAAAACTTATAAAAGGTGAAATAGATAAAGAGCCAGTTGAAACAACAGTAGAGCTAAAAGTGGATGCGTATATACCAGGAGATTATATTAAAGATGAAGTTCAAAAAATTGAAGTTTATAAAAAAATAGCAGCAATAGATTCTTATGAGGATATGATAGATATTCAGGAAGAATTAGAAGATAGATTTTCCACTATACCTTCATCTGTCCATAACCTTATAAATATTTCATATGTAAGAAGTATTGGAAAAAAATTGGGTATTGAAGAGATAAAAGAAAGAAAAAATGAAGCAATATTTCAATTTGAGAGTCAATCTAGAATTGATGAAAATGTTGTCAAGGGTTTATTAAGAGATTATACTGGAAAAATAGGACTAAAGATGGGAGATAAACCTGGATTCTCGTATAAGCTTACAGATGTGAAAAAGGAAGACCTAATTTTAGAAATTAAAGAATTAATGGAGTACATGCTAAAAATATACACAAAAAATTAATTTTGTAGTAAAAATAGTTTTGTGTTAAAATTAGTTTGTATTGCGCTAAAACATAAAAGAAGTGGGGGAATAAACCGTGAAAAACATAAAAAAGATAGTTAGTGCAGCTTTAATAACAATGCTTGGATTTTCAGCTGTTGGTTGTAATATGATAGCAAAAACACCAGAGGCGATAGCTAAAAGTGCTGTAGCTGAAGTTAATGGTGAGAAGATAACTAGAAGCGACCTAGATAACAACATACAAATGAAACAGGTTATAGCTCAAGTTAAGCAACAATATGGTGAAAATTATGAAAAGAATGATGAAGCTAAAAGCACACTTAAAGATCAAAGAACAAAAGTACTGGATACCATGATAACTGAAAAAGTTATAGAGCAAAAAGCTAAGGAGCTAAAGGTGCTTCCAGATGATTCAAAATTAAAGGATCAGGCTTCTAAGCAATTAGATGATATTAAAAAGCAGCAATTTGGAAATGACGATACAAAGTTTCAAGATATGTTAAAACAACAGGGATTTACTGTAGATTCAGCTAAACAACTAATTTTTGATCAGCTAAAAGAATCACAAATACAAAAAAATATTTCGGATTATTTGGCAAAAGATATAAAAATTGACGATAAAAAGATTCAAGATTATTATAAGGCTAACCAAACTAAGTATACAGAAAAGCCTGATACAATACATTTAGCGCATATATTAGTTAAAACAGAAGATGAGGCTAAGAAAGTAAAAGAGAGACTTGATAAAGGTGAAGATTTCGCAAAAGTTGCTAAAGAGGTATCACAAGACCCTGGTTCAAAAGATAAAGGTGGGGACTTGGGAACTGTAAATTATGTTAATTCAGGCATGGATGCTACATTTATGGCGGCTGCTCTAGCATTAAAAGAAGGCACTATATCTGCACCTGTAAAAACTCAATTTGGATATCACATAATAAAATCTATAAAGAAAACAGAATATCCGGTTAAAAAGCTTGAGACAGTAAAAGATCAGATAAAACAAGAATTGTTAGAACAAGAAAAAAGTACATTGGTTTCACAAAAAACTAGTGAATGGCAAAAAGCTGCTAAAATAACTAAATACGAAAAAAATCTTTTATAAAATTAAAAAATAAA
>NZ_JAEEGC010000042.1 GCF_019207025.1 Clostridium thailandense
GTTAAAAGTCATTTAGACTTTTAACCAATCAAATCTTCTAAGCTTTTTCAAAAATATGAGCTAAGACTTGTAGCAAAAGTATTTAAATGTGTCTTCCAGAATGTAAATATATCCCTGCGTATAAGTTAAGTGTCTGGTGTGGTTATCTATAAGGGGATGTGATAAAGTCCATTTTATATATTAAGACATGGAAATTGAAAAAGTTGAATGCATTGATATTGATGGATTTACTAAATGTAAATTTTTGTTTAATCACACCCTTCTATAGTGCGATAGCTCCTATAATAATTAAATTTTAAAAATATGTTTATTGTTATAAATGATATGAGAGGTAAATAAAATGAATAAGGAAAAAATAAATGTTTCAGTATTTGGACCAGGAACAATGGGTTCAGGAATTGCTCAATTATTTGCAACAAAAGGCTTTAATGTTAAGGTTTATGTTCGTAATGAAGAAGAACTAAGAGCACTTGAAATAATACCTAAAAATTTGCAAATATTAAAAGACAATAATGTTATAAGTGAGTCTGAAATACCTGAGATCATGTCAAGAATAGAAACTACAGAATCCTTTGAAGAGGCTGCAAAATCTGCTGATATAGTTTTTGAGAGTATTATTGAGAATTTGGAGATTAAACAGGATTATTTTGCAAGATTGGATGAGATATGTGGACCGGATACAATTCTTGCTTCAAATACTTCGGTAATAAGTATTACTGAAATTGCTGAAAAATCAAAGAATAAACAAAGAATTATTGGAACTCACTTTTGGAATCCTCCATATATAGTTCCATTAATAGAAGTGGTTAAGACAGAATATATTTCAGAAGATGTTGTTGAACGTACGGTAAAAATACTTGAAGATGCAGGAAAAAAACCTGTAGTTGTTAATAAAGATGTTCCAGGATTTTTGGCAAATAGACTACAGCATGCTCTTTTTAGAGAAGCTATCTCTATTATTGAAAATGGAATAGCAGATGCTAAAGCGGTTGATGATTCAATAAAATATGGCTTTGGTTTAAGAATTCCTGTAACCGCTCCTATGGAAGTTATAGATATGGGAGGGATTGATCTCACCTATGCTATCCATTCCTATCTATTTAAGCATTTAGAAAATTCAACTGAGCCATCACCTCTTCTTGTGGAAAAGCTTAATAAAAAAGAATTGGGATTTAAAACTGGTTTAGGATTTCAAAAGTGGACTAAAGAAGATCAAGAGGCTTCAAGAAAAAATTTAATTGAAAATTTAATTAAGGTGGCAAAAACTCTTGATCGCTTATAAAACAAGTGAAAAATAATTTGATACAGGAGTAGTAATATGAGTGATGAAAATATTAAAATAGTTCATGATAATAAAATTAAAAGCTGTGTTAGAATATTTGAAACGAAAGAAGAATTATTTGAATTATTCAGCGATGAGTTTATGAAAAAATATACTAATCTTGATTCCTTTGAAGCATTTACTTTTTCAGGTGCTGTATTTATAGACTGGCAGGCTAAAGTTATAATGGGAAGCAGAGAAGCTTTTGATTGTTGTGTGAAAGGAAAAACTCAGTTTAACACATGGGAGGAAATGTACCGTAAGGCAGTTCAATTCAGAAGTAATCTGGATTGATTATTAATATAGAATATTTAAGAATATGTTTTGTGAGAGTCAAAAATTTGATGTATGAAATCAGAAAATATAAATTTATAAATAGGCCCAATAGTGAGTAAAATGCTTTCTATTGGGTTTTTATAAATTAATAAGTAAAGTTGTTATAATCCCAGTAGAGAGCAAAGTGCTTTTTACTGGGATTATAGTTTAATATTTTTAAGGGATAATTTATTTTTATTAGTATGCCAGTTTATATATTTCAATTAAGTCTTCTTTATACAAGCGGACAAATCCCAAACCTAAATATCCTAGACCATTATCTACTGCTTTCTCAGCCATCAATTCAATTTGATCTGACGAAATTCCAGCCTCAGATAACTTAGTTGGAATGTTAAGCGAATTGAAGAAGTCTTCTGTGGCCTTAATACCTTGGCAAGCAGTTAATTCAGGATCCATATTGTTTTGCTCAATTCCCCAAATACTCTCGGCAAATTTGCAAAAGCGATTAATATCATGCTTATATACATATTTTGCCCAAGCTATTATTGCAATTGCTAGTGATGCACCGTGTGTTACGTTATATAATGCACTAAGTTGCAATCCGATACCATGGCATGCGAAATCACCTACAGATCCAAGCATATCATTATGAGCTATGCTTGAAGCCCACATTATTTCAGAACGGGCTTTGTAATTTTTAGGCTCTCTAAGAGCTATTGGGGCATATTGAATAATGGTCTTTAAAACGGCTTCAAACATTTTATCTAATAGATAAGATTGAGGCTGATCTACAAAATATCTTTCCCAGACATGAGCCATAATATCTATACAGCCTGCTGCCGTTTGATAGGGTGGTACACTAAAAGTCAGCTCAGGGTCCATTATTGCAAATACAGGTTTCAGTAAATCATTTTTTATATGACGCTTACTATGGATAGCTTCATTTGTAATTACTGCAGTAGAATTAGTTTCACTTGCAGTTGCGGGAATAGTTAATATAACACCAATTGGAATTGCTGACTTAGGAGTGGCTTTATTAATAAAAAAATCCCATACATCTCTGTCATAGGGGATACCTAAGGAGATTGTTTTAGCAGAGTCTATAACACTTCCGCCTCCGATTGCTAATATAAAGTCAATTTTGTTTGAACGACAGATATCAATACCCTCTTTGCTTTTACTAAGCAATGGATTAGGCTCAACTCCTCCAAGTTCAAAGAAATTTATACCTTGATTTTTCATTGATTCCACTACAATTTCAAATAATCCGCTTTTTTTAATTCTTTCACTCCCATAATGGATAAGTACTCTTGTTCCATTTGTTTTAATATAATCTCCAATTTGATTTATCTTACCTTTTCCAAAGTGTATCTTTGTTGGTAGGCTAAATTCGAAGTTATTCATTATTGACGCCTCCTAAATGAAAATTTTTAAAATGAATTAAGCATGTCAATATAATTTATCAAGCAATATGCATGCCAATACATATTGCGCTGAAAAAAACATATAAAGTTTTAATATCAAAGAAAATAAATTAGATAATACAAATTTAAGATAACTTAAAAAGCGTTTTATGAATCTATAAACTTCTTGCAAAATTGCAATGCTATTGAAATTATGCAATGTTATTTTTTTAAAAGGTGTTTAAAATATCATTGTTTATGAGGGATTATGGTAACTTAAACTATTTTTATTTATTGGCATGCTACTTGCTTAAATATAAAAGTAGATAGTTTAAAAATATATTATTTTAGATGAGTAAAGGAGGAGAAAGAGCTAATGATTCTTTGATAGATATATCTTAGGTGTTAGCTTGAAAAAATTATGGAAAAAAAATCAATTGTAGCAATAGCAAAAGATTCTAGTATTGAACTAATGGTTAATCAAGTACTTGAAGAACTAGGTGGAGCTGAAAATTTAATTAGAAAGAATTCCACTGTAATATTAAAACCAAATGCAGGACACTTAGGTGCTCCAGGTACAAGTATTAACACACATCCAGAATTACTTAGATATGTTATACGTGCAGTTCGTGCAGCTGGAGCAAAAAGAGTAATAGTTGGTGAGGCAGCAGCAATTGGATGTGATACAATGGCATGTTTTGAATCAGCTGGACATGCTGCAGTAGCTAGAGAAGAAGGAGCAGAACTATATGATATTAAATCGGACAAGGATCTTATAACAGTACAAATAAGAGATGCCCGTTCTGATATAAAAAGTATAAGACTTCCAAGACTTCTATTGGAGGCAGAACATATCATCAATTTACCAATATTTAAATCTCATGCAAGCATGGTTTTCAGTTGTGCACTTAAAAATATTAAAGGTGTAGTTCAAGATAAGGTTCACTATGAAATGCATAAAACTAATCTTGCAATGGCAATGATGGATGTTTGGTCAGTAGTAAGAGCAGATCTTACAATAGCAGATTTAATTTATCCAGCTGAAGGTTTCGGACCTCACTCTGCAGTTCCACTAGATATGGGATGTGTAGTTGCAAGTAAAGACCCTGTTGCTCTCGATGCAACTGCTTGTAGAATGGTAGGTTTAGATATTAATGTAGTAGATTATTTCAAAGCAGCAAAAGAAAGAGGTCTTGGTGTAAGCGATGAAGATAAAATTATAACTAAAGGTAAGAGCATAGACGAGGTATATAAGAAAGCGTGGCTTCCATACCTTGAAAAATTTGAAACATGGCCAGAATATAACATCATGCATGAAAATTCTTGTTCAAGCTGTCAATCACTAGTTGCTTTCTCAATGGAAAAATTAAAAGCACTTGGTGAATATGAAAAAAATAAAGATGCTATCATAGTGCTTGGCGCTAAAAAGGAACTTCCAGATGTTCCAAAAGAAAGATTAATTCTTTGTGGAAACTGTTTAACAAAATGGAGAAGCAAAGGAGTTGCAGTTCATGGATGTCCTCCTTCAGAACCACATATCGCTTGGGCTGTTATAGATAGAGAAGATCAGACTGAAATTGGAGAAGGCTTCCGTGAGCGTATGGCTGCAGAAGAACCTATATGGAATGCTTATATTGATAAAATAGTTAAAGAAAAAAGAAAAGAAGAGTAAAAATATTGTAAATAATACTTAGATATAATTTTAAATTTATGCTGGTCTTACTTCTGAAGGTATTAGTAAGTCCAGCATATTATTAGTAAAATAAAATTTTTTAGAGGACAATTGAAAAAGGACAATTGACGGTGAAGGAAAATTCTTATTCCCGGCACTACAAAAGAATTGGTTTATATAAATTAGTTTTCAAATGTAAGGAAGAAAACTAAAGGAAATCCTCCTATGTCCTTTGTCAATTGTTCTCTTAACAAAATATATTTAAGGAGATAAGAAAATGAATAATGTAGTTATAGTAGCTAATTGTAGAACACCTATAGGAACTATAGGTGGAGTATTTAAAACTCTAGATGCAATTGATTTGAGTATACCTGTAATGAAGGAATTGGTTAAAAGAGCTAATTTTGACCCAGTTGAAATTGATGATGTCATTTGGGGCTGCAATTATCAAAAAACCTATAAAGAAAATAATTTGGCTAGAGTGGCAGCAGTAAAAGCTGGATTACCACAAGAAGTTCCAGGAATCACAATACACAGAAATTGCACATCCTCAATGTCTGCAATACAGATGGCTTATTATCAAATTAAAGCTGGTGAAGCAGATGTTATAATGGCTGGCGGTGGTGAAAGCATGAGCAATGCACCGCACATGATTTTAAATTATAGATGGGGAAAGAAATTTGGGCACAGTGAAATAAGAGATTCAATGTGGGATTCCTTTACTAATCTTGGAATTGGACCAGCAATGGGAGTTACTGCAGAAAATTTAGCAGAAAAACATAATATTTCAAGAGAAGAACAAGATATTCTTGCACTTACAAGTCAACAAAGAGCTATAAAAGCTATAGAAGAAGGAAAGTTTAAAGCTGAAATAGTTCCAATTGAGGTTCCAGGTAGAAAAGAAGCAGTAATTATAGATACTGATGAACATCCTAGAAGAGATACTACCTTGGAAAAGCTTGGAAAGCTAAAAGCAACCTTTATAGAAAATGGTACAGTAACTGCAGGTAATGCATCAGGTATGAATGATGGAGCAGCAGGAGTAATTCTAATGTCTGAAGCTAAAGCTAAAAAACTAGGAGTTCCTATTTTGGCAAAAATAGCAGCAGTAGCAACAACTGGTGTTGATCCAGATATAATGGGAATTGGACCAGTTAGTGCGTCTAAAAAAGCATTGAAAAAAGCAAAGCTTACATTAAAAGATATAGAGCTTTTTGAAATCAATGAAGCTTTTGCAGCTCAATACTTAGCTTGTGAAAAGGAAATGGGTTTAGACAGAAATATTACTAATGTAAATGGCAGCGGAATTGCCTTAGGACACCCAGTTGGCGCTAGTGGATGCAGACTAGTAGTTTCTCTTATAAATGAAATGAAGAGAAGAAATAATAAGTATGCCCTTGCCTCTCTTTGTGCAGGTGGTGGAATGGGTACAGCTATAATTTTAGAAAATTATAATGAAAATTAAAAAAGATTAAAATAGAAGAAGGGAAGGATAATAATGGCTTTAATGACAGGAGAGCAATATATAGAAAGTATACGTAAACTTAAACTAAATATTTATATGCTTGGAAAAAAGATAGAAAGTCCAATAGATGATCCTATACTTAGACCATCTCTTAATTCAGTAAAAATGACCTATGATTTAGCTCAAATGGAAGAGTATGAAGATTTGATGACTACAAAATCAAGTTTAACAGGAGAAAAGATAAATAGATTTTTACATCTTCATCAAAGTTCAGAAGATCTAGTGAAAAAAGTTAAAATGCAGAGATTGTTAGGACAAAAAACTGCTGCATGTTTTCAAAGATGTGTAGGAATGGATGCTTTTAATGCAACTTTTAGTACTACCTATGAAGTTGATAAATATTACAATACAAATTATCATGAGAATTTTAAAAACTTTGTAAAATATGCTGAGGAAAATGACTTAACTATTGATGGAGCCATGACAGATCCTAAAGGTGACAGAGGTTTATCTCCAAGCAAACAAGCAGATCCTGATTTGTATTTAAGAGTAGTGGAAAGAAGAGAAGATGGAATTGTTGTTAGAGGAGCAAAGGCACATCAAACAGGTATGTGTAATTCTCATGAGATTCTAGTAATGCCAACAATAGCTATGAGACCGGAAGATAAAGACTATGCTGTAGCATTTTCTGTACCAACAGATGCAGAAGGTATAACAATGATAATAGGAAGACAATCCTGTGATACAAGAAAACTTGAAGAAGATGCTGATTTAGATGTTGGTAATAAAAATTTTGGTGGAGTAGAAGCTTTAGTAATATTTGAAGATGTGTTCGTACCAAATGAAAGAATATTCTTAAATGGTGAAACTGATTTTGCAGGAATGTTAGTTGAAAGATTTGCAGGCTATCATAGACAAAGCTATGGTGGCTGTAAAGTTGGAGTAGGCGATGTATTAATAGGAGCTGCTGCATTAGCCGCTGACTATAATGGAGCTGCAAAAGCATCTCATATAAAAGACAAATTAATAGAAATGACTCATTTAAATGAAACTCTATATGCTTGCGGAATTGCTTGTTCAGCAGAAGGACATGCAACAAAGGCTGGAAATTATCAAATAGATTTATTATTAGCAAATGTATGTAAACAAAATATAACAAGATTTCCATATGAAATAGTAAGATTAGCAGAAGACATAGCTGGTGGAATAATGGTTACGCTTCCATCAGAAAAAGATTTCAAAAATCCTGCTACTGGAAGCTTATTAGATAAGTATTTAAAAGGTGTGGCAGAGGTATCCACAGTGGATAGAATGAAGATCTTAAGATTACTAGAAAACATATGCTTAGGTACTGCAGCAGTGGGTTACAGAACGGAATCAATGCATGGTGCTGGTTCTCCTCAAGCTCAGAGAATAATGATAGCTAGGCAGGGAAATCTATCTCATAAAAAAGAATTAGCTAAAGCTATAGCTAGAATAGAATAATTTTATAAGGAGTGGCTATACCACTCCTTAAAGAGTGGGTTGAAAATCATGATTGAAGATAAAATAAAAAGAGTAATTGATGAAAAAATAAAGCCTTATTTAAGAGAACATAATGGAGATATTGAAGTTATAGAAATAGAGAATAATGTACTTAAAATTAGGCTTCTAGGACAGTGCAGCAATTGTGCTTCAGCTAAATATACTGTAGAAAATTTAGTTGAAACCTGTATTAAAAAAGCAATTCCAGAAATAGATAGGGTAGAACTTGAAAGTTCCATTAGTGAAGAGATGTTAGATATGGCTAGGAAAATATTAAGTAGAAAATGCAAAGATAGATAGGAGGAAAGAATATGAATTTTACATTGACAAAGGAACAGCAATTAGTTGGGCAAATGGTAAGAGAGTTTGCAGAAAATGAAGTTAAGCCATTGGCTGCAGAAGTTGATGAAACTGAAAGATTTCCTATGGAAACTGTGAAGAAGATGGCTAAGTTTGGGATGATGGGAATTCCTTTTTCTAAAGAATATGGCGGAGCAGGTGGAGATAGTGTTTCCTATGCAATAGCAGTAGAAGAGTTATCAAAGGTTTGTGGTACTACAGGGGTTATATTATCAGCACATACTTCCTTATGTGCTTATCCAATAGAACATTTTGGAACTCCAGCACAAAAGGAGAAATATTTACCATCACTTTTAAAGGGAGAAAAAATAGGAGCTTTTGGTTTAACAGAGCCAAACGCAGGAACAGATGCAGCAGGACAACAAACTATTGCAGTTTTAGATGGCGATCATTATGTAATTAATGGTTCAAAGATATTTATAACAAATGGAGGAGTTGCCGATACTTTTGTTATATTTGCAATGACTGACAGAAGTAAAGGAACAAAGGGAATAACAGCTTTTATAATAGAAAAAGGCTTTAAGGGCTTCTCTATAGGAAAAGTTGAAGATAAATTAGGAATAAGAGGCTCTTCAACAACAGAACTTATATTTGAAGATATGATAGTTCCAGTCGAAAATATGCTTGGAAGAGAAGGAAAGGGCTTTGGTATAGCAATGAACACTCTTGATGGAGGAAGAATTGGTATAGCAGCTCAAGCCTTAGGTCTAGCAGAAGGTGCTTTTAATGAAGCTAAAGCATATATGAAGGAAAGAAAACAGTTTGGAAGATCCTTGGATAAGTTCCAAGGTTTAGCATGGATGATGGCAGAAATGGATGTTGCGATTGAGACTGCGAAGCTTTTAGTATACAAAGCTGCATATCTTAAAGATCAAGGACTTCCTTATACCGTAGAAGCAGCTAGAGCAAAACTTCACGCTGCAAATGTAGCTATGGAAGTAACTACAAAGGCTGTTCAATTATTTGGTGGATATGGATATACAAAGGATTATCCAGTGGAAAGAATGATGAGAGATGCTAAGATAACTGAAATCTATGAAGGAACATCACAGGTTCAAAAGATGGTT
>NZ_JAEEGC010000043.1 GCF_019207025.1 Clostridium thailandense
ATATTAGCTTTAACATTCCATGGTTTTTCTCCTGCAAAGAATTGTACGCCATATTTATCAGCATAATCTTTAATTCTTGCACCTTTATTTATATTTAACATTTCTACTAGGTAATCTATTTTTTCTCCGGTTACTCCTTCTGGATCATAGATATATCCGTCTGGTCCTGAAAGTGTTACAACTCTTCCGCCTAAATCACTAATTTTTTTACATGCTCCCCAAGCAACGTTACCGAAGCCTGATACTGCAACTGTCTTTCCTTTGAAGTCTAAGCCTTCATGTTTAAGCATTTCCTGGCAGTAGTAAGTTACACCGTATCCAGTTGCTTCTGGTCTTATTAAGCTTCCACCGTAAGTTAATCCTTTTCCAGTTAAAACTCCGTTTTGGAAAGCTCCTTTTATTCTTCTATATTGTCCGTAAAGGTATCCTATTTCTCTTCCGCCAACTCCGATATCTCCTGCTGGAACATCAACATCTGGTCCTATGTGTCTGTTTAATTCTGTCATAAAGCTTTGGCAGAATCTCATTATTTCATTGTCTGACTTTCCTCTTGGATCGAAGTCTGAACCGCCTTTACCTCCGCCTATTGGAAGTCCGGTTAATGAATTCTTTAATATTTGTTCAAAGCCCAAGAATTTTATAATTCCTATGTAGACTGATGGATGGAATCTAAGTCCTCCCTTGTAAGGTCCTATAGCTCCATTGAATTGTACTCTGTATCCACGATTAACTTGTAAATTTCCATTGTCATCTACCCATGGAACTCTGAACATAATTTGTCTTTCTGGTTCACAGAATCTTTCTAGTAAGTTTTCATCCATGTATTCAGGATGTTTTTCAAATACTGGTCCTAAAGAGCTTAAAACCTCTTCAACTGTTTGTAAGAATTCTGGTTCATTTCCGTTTCTCTTTTTAACGTTTTCAATTACTCCATTAATGTAAGCTTGTACGTTAGACATTTTCTTTCCTCCCTTTCCACTTTCATGGATTTTATTTCTAAAAATATACAAAATATTATTTAAAAATCACATTTGAATCTATCATTAAATTCCTTTATTAATGACTCTCTAAAATCTGGATGTGCAATATTTATTAAAGCTTTTGCTCTTTCTTTTAAGGTTTTCCCTTTAAGTGATGCAATACCATATTCTGTAACAACATAGTCCACATCGTTTCTTGAAGTTGTAACAGCGGAACCTTCATCTAATAATGGTACTATTCTAGAAACTTTTCCTTTAGCCGCAGTTGATGGTATAGCTATTATGGATTTTCCATCCCTACACATACTTGCACCCCTGACAAAGTCAACTTGTCCTCCAACACCACTGATTTGTTTCATACCTATACTTTCAGAACAAACCTGTCCCATCAAATCTACTTGAACACAAGAATTTATTGAAATCATTTTTGAATTTTTCATAACAACAGTAGGATCATTTACATAATCCACTGGATAAGTTTCAACCATAGGATTATCATTTACGAAATCATATAACCTCTTTGTTCCCATCAAAAAGGTTACGACTATTTTTCCTGGATGTAAAGTCTTCTTACTATTAGTGATAACACCTGCTTCTACTAATTCTACAACTCCATCTGATATCATTTCTGAATGTATACCTAAATCCTTCTTATCCTTTAAAAATAAAAGTACTGCATCTGGAATAGCTCCTATTCCCAACTGAAGAGTTGATCCGTCTTCTATTAATGAAGCACAATTCTTTCCTATTGACTTTTCTACTTCACCGATTTTAGGAGGTTTTAATTCAATTATTGGATGTGATGTTTTAACAATGTAATCAATGTCAGATACATGTATGAAAGAATCTCCCATAGTTCTTGGCATGTTTTCATTTACTTCTGCAATTACAAGCTTAGCACATTCTGCAGCAGGCTTAGTATAATCATTAGATACGCCAAAGCTGCAATACCCATGCTTATCTGGTTTACTTACTTGAATAAGCGCTACATCCACAGGCATGTAGCCGTCTTTAAACAATCTAGGCACCTCATAAAAGAAGCAGGTTGTAAAATCTCCTCTTCCTGCTGCAATTGCTTCTCTTGTACTGGCTCCCACAAAAATTGAATTTACATGAAAATATTTTTCCATGCCTTCCTTTGCATATTCACTTTTGCCCATAGCAACCATATGGACAAGTTCTACATTTTTATAGCTTTCTTTATTTTCCACCATAGCATCTATAAGTTCTGAAGGCTCTCCAACTGCGTGTCCAACTACAACTCTATCATTAGATTTTATTTTAGACACAGCTTCTTCTGCACTTACTAATTTGCTTTTATAGGTGTCTTCCCAATCCATAAAAACCATCCTTTCTATATATTGGAATATTTATTTAACATCTCCACAATCTTAATGTAGTCCTCCTCGGATCTTATTAAAATTTTTTCATATTTAAATTTTAAATTATAATGCTCTGCACAAGCACTTGTACATCCACATAAAACTATAATTATGTCATAAACCTTATCCTCTATAGCAGTTTCAAATGTACACATAAACTTTTCTTCTAATTTCTGTTTAAATTTTCTTCTATCGTATTTTGGATTGCATCCTCCACAATATTTAATCCCTATACTTAACATAAATCACCTATATAAACACAACTCAAAATCAAATTGGATTTTTATTTAATATTTTTCTAGCCATATCTAAAGTCTCTTCACTTATAAAACTAATAAGTTCAACTTTTTTGACTTCTGGTACTTCTTGCTTTAAGGATGCCTCAACTATATTTTCTACAGTATATTTAGCAGAAATACATCCACTGCACTGCCCTAAAAGCTTTATTTTCACAACACCATTTTCCACTCCTAAAAATTCAATATCTCCATTATGCTCTCCTAGATAAGGCTTCACTTTTTCATCAATTACTCTCTGTATTTCTTTCTCAACCATTACCTCCACCCCATTCTTTTCAGGGTGGAGTACCACCCCTTTTTTAAACCAATCTCTCATATAAACTTTATATTAAAAACTCTAAAATTACTCTATTCTAGCAATATCCTTTGCTAGCTGCTTCTTCTGAGCAAGATTTCCCTGTCTAGATATCATTATTCTCTGTGCTTGTGGAGAACCAGCTCCATGCATTGATTCAGTTCTATAGCCTACTGCTGCTGTACCTAAACATAAATTTTCTATTAATCTTAATACTTTCATCCTATCCATTGTAGATACAGCTGCTACACCTTTTAAGTATTTATTTAATAAGCTTCCAGTTTCAGGATTCTTAAAATCTTTTTCTGATGGCATAGTAACCATTAAACCACCAGCTATATCTTCTGCTAATCTTACTATTTCATATGGGAATCTTGTTACATTTTGCTTACATACATTAGCTAATAATAGATCTATTTGATAGTTTCCAGCTTCTGTTGGATAACCTTCAGCTGAACAAGCAATTCCACAAGCATACAAAGTTTCATTTAGATGTGTCATCTCTATTAGCTTGTCTTTTAAATGTGATGCTTTTGCAGCTCCATTATACTCAGCAGCTAATGCCGCAGCACCTATTAAGACATCACCTACTCCAACTTTACATCCGCCATAGCTTTGTCTATGATAGCCTGCAAATCTTTCAACTAGCATTCCTGCAAATTCAGTTTCGCCATTTAAGAAAATTCTATCGTTTGGTACGAATACATCATCAAAAACTACTAAAGCTTCTACTCCACCAAATTCCTTGTTACCAACATCTAAGTCAGCATCTTTTTCAAGTTTTCTTGTATCGCAGGATTGTCTTCCGATTATCATTGTTATACCTTTTGTGTCTGTTGGAATAGCAAAAGCTATTGCATAATCCTTATCTTCTGGTCTCATAGCTATAGTTGGCATTACTAAAACTTCATGTGAATTACATATACCTGTTTGATGTGCTTTTGCTCCTCTTACAACGACTCCATCTGGTCTTCTTTCTACAACTCTTAAATATAAATCCGGATCAGCTTGTTTACTTGGAGATAATCCTCTATCGCCTTTTGGATCTGTCATAGCTCCATCTACAGTTAAATCATTTTCTTCTGAATATTTCGCAAAATTTTTGAAATTTTCATGATACTTTGTGTTGTAATGTTTATCGATTTCATATGTCGTACTAAAGGTTGCATTAAAAGCATCCATACCAACACATCTTTGGAAACATGCAGCAGTTTTTTGTCCTAATAGTCTTTGCATTTTAACCTTTTTTACTAAATCCTCTGAACTCTGATGTAGATGTAAAAATCTATTTATTTTTTGTCCTGATAAACTTGATTTTACTGTCATTAAATCTTCATATTCTGGTATTTGTGCTAAATCATAAGTCATTTTTACTGAATTAAGTGATGGACGGAGTATAGGATTATCTACTGGATTGTCAATCTTTTCTCCTAACATATAAATATTCAATTTTAGTTTACGTAAGCTTTCTACATATTGTTCTCCTGTCATTAAAGCCATTTTCAACCATTCCTTTCATTATATATAATTGTTTGTTTTTTATGTATTAATTATCAGCAATTTCCATGCCAATATAAAAAGGATAGCTTTAATTTCTTTTAACAGGAGTTAAAAATTGAACACGTACTATAAATGAACCTTACACTTAACTTATTATGTTTTCCTTAATCCAATCTATATTTAAAATTCAATATAGTTGCATTCTTGCAACTGAAATTATTTTAATTATTCCAAAGTTATAAGTTATTCAACCGCGTGAAACCTATATAATTATCTTTTGCATTTTTGCAACAAGTTTTATTTTTGCAACATATTTTTATCTTTATATCTCTTTCTCTTCCTTACAAAAGTTGATGCATCTATTCCTAATTCCTTCGCAGCAGCTCTAACATTTCCATGTTTCTTAAAAGCATTTTCTATCAATACAACTTCTAAATTTTCAATAGCTTCTTTTAAAGTTACTTTCTTACTATTAACCTCAAATTCAGTTTTTTCCTCGCTCCATACACTTTTAATTGGCAAATCGCTTCTAAATATTTTGTTATCTGCACTCATAATTACAATTCTCTCAATTATGTTTTTTAATTCTCTAACATTACCTGGCCATTCATATTCTTTTAGAGACTCCATAGCTCCTGAAGAAATATCTTTATTAAAATTATATTTTTTATTAAACATCTGTAAAAAATGCATTATTAATGGCTCAATGTCATCTTTTCTCTCTCTAAGAGGTAAAATTCTAATTGGTATTACATTTAAACGATAATATAAATCTTCTCTGAATGTTTTTTGGCTTACCATATTCTTTAAGTTCCTATTTGTAGCTGCGATAAACCTTACATCTATATTGATTGTCTTTATTCCCCCGACTCTTTTAATTTCACCTTCCTGAAGCACTCTAAGTAGTTTTACTTGCATATCTAATGGAAGCTCTCCTACTTCATCTAAGAAAACAGTTCCTCCATCAGCTAATTCAAAAAGACCTATTTTTCCTTCTCTACTAGCACCAGTAAATGCTCCTTTTTCATATCCAAAAAGTTCAGATTCTATAAGATTTTCAGGTATAGCTCCACAATTTATTTTTATAAAGCTTCTATCACTACGTTTACTATTTCTATGAATGTATTTAGCAATTTCTTCTTTACCTACACCTGTTTCTCCAAGCAAAAGTACTGTGGTATCTACGTCGGCCACTTTTTTTGCTATTTCTAAAATCGTCAGCATTTTTTCGTCTTCAGCAATAATGTCAGAAAAATTTAAAAGCTGCTTTCTCATTGCTTCTACCTGTGAGTAATATTTTTTAGCAAGCTCTTCATTTTTTTCTAATTTTTCTTTTAACTCATATAGTTCCGTAACATCTCTAACATTAGTAACCACCATACTTATCTTACCTTGTTCATCAAAAATAGGACTACTTGATACTAAAACTTTTTTTCCTGTCTTAAATCCCTGATCGATAGTTACGGTTTTCCCATATCTTAATACTGCTAATGTAGCAGATTTGGAAATATATCCTTCTCTTTCGATGGAAGCCATGTTTTTTCCAAGCATCTCTTCCTTTTTCATACCTGTAATTTTTTCATAAGCTTTATTTAAAAATATGGTGTTAGCTTGCCCATCCGTTATGTATATTCCATCATATGAACTTTCAATTACATCATATAGTTGATTTAGTGTACACTTACAAGCTTTATTTTCACTTTGCAAATCACACCCTCCCTTCTTTAAAAACATATATATTGTTAAATTTGTTAATAATTAAGGGTAATTTTTATATCTTATTTACTTAGCATAAAAATACTCTAAGTGTAACAAAAGCTAATTTGTTACATAATATATCCTCTTTTTAACACCTTTTGTAAAATAATTCAACAAAACTTCATTTATTCCTGCTCCTTTTATTTTATTTTTTTAATAATATTATGTTGCACACATGAATATCTTCAAAATATTTGTTAAAAATTATTCACAAATGAATATCTCTAATCATTTGTGAATAACTATAAATCATCTCAATAGCACTCTGCCATACTATATATAATAAAAAACCTGTTCTATTAAAAACTGAATTATGATATAATTTTTACCTTTTAACTAAGCCAAATTCTTATTGGCCCAAATTTTGCTATTATATATAAATATCACAGTTATAAAAAACCTTTAATATCTTATAGCTATGATAAAGTTCTTCCTATAAGGCTCTAGCATATTGATTAAATTTCTATTATTAAAATTAGTCGTATTTTTTAGTAATATGTTAATAAATATGCTAGAGTATTTGCAACTATTTTTAAAGCATATTAAGTTATCTTTTGATAATATACATTAAAAAGTATATTTAATAAAACTAACTTTTGTATTTTTGGTATGAATATTGCTTTAAATTGTATTGATAAAAAGATATAATAAATAAAAGGAGTGTTAAATAATGAAATTACTTGAATTAAAAACCAAAATACATCAATTTAATTCCTGCAGGGATTTTGCAGACTTCTTCAACATAGGTGAAGGAGATTTCATCTTAAGCAATAGTTATATATACACACCGTTCATGGGTTCCTTTAATCTAAAAGCAGACGTTGTATTTCAAGAAAATTATGGGTCTGGTGAGCCATCAGATGAGATGATAAATAACATAATTAAAGATATGAATGATAAAAGCTACAAAAGAATTATCGCCATCGGTGGTGGCACTGTTATAGACATATGTAAATTACTTGCCTTAAAGCAATCAAAAACTGTAGTTGATTTATTTGAAAAAAGAGTTCCTATAATAAAAGAGAAAGAGCTTATAATTGTTCCTACAACTTGTGGAACAGGTTCTGAAGTTACAAATGTATCTATAGCAGAAATAAAGGAAAAACATACTAAGATGGGACTTGCAGTTGATGAATTATATGCTGACTATGCAGTTTTCATTCCAGACCTTGTAAAAGGCCTACCATATAAGTTCTTCGTAACAAGTTCAATAGATGCATTGATTCATGCAATAGAATCTTATGTTTCACCAAAAGCTAATCCTTATACTGAATTATTCAGTCTTAAAGCAATAGAGTTAATTCTAAAAGGCTACATGACAATACTAGATACAAATGAAAATTATCGAACTGAAATAATTGACGACTTTATAATTGGAAGCAATTATGCTGGAATAGCTTTTGGAAATGCTGGAGTTGGAGCTGTACATGCTCTTTCTTATCCATTGGGAGGAACTTATCATGTACCTCACGGTGAGGCAAATTATCAAATGTTTGTTGAAGTCTTTAAAACATATTTTAAAAAGAATCCTAAGGGCAAAATTGAAAAAATTAATAAAGTTTTATCTGACATATTAGGGTGTGATACATCTAATGTTTATGAAAATTTGGCAAATGTTTTAGACAAACTATTGATCAGAAAGCCTTTAAGAGAATACGGAATGAAAAAAGAAGAAATTGAAACCTTTACTGACAGTGTAATAACAGGACAACAGAGATTGTTAGTGAATAACTATGTTCCTCTTTCAAGAGATGAAATACTAGAAATATATAAAAATTTATATTAATATTCTCATTCTAATGCCCATAAATTTTATATCGCTTTATAAAAATTTGAAATGTTACACACTAAAATACCCTTTAAATATAAATCTCAAAATATTACCTTTTCTTTAATTTAGAATGGACTGTTGCACTTAAGTAACAGTCCTTTTTTATATTGCTTTATTTTATTAAGATAAAAAACAGGAAGGGATTGCGGAAACACCTCGCAATCCCTTCCTGTTTTTTAATTATGCTATTTTATATTTAAATTTTTTACAAGAGCTTTTTCAAATATTTCAAGTCCTGCTTCTGTTTGTTCGTCAGTCATGCAAAGTGGTGCTAACAATCTAATTACGTTTCCATAATTACCTGCATTCTCCATTATTAATCCCATTTGAGCTGCATCCTGAATTATTGCTTTAACTATTGCTGGATTTGGAGTCTTAGATTCTTGATCAGTTACGAATTCTATACCAAGCATTGAACCGATACCTCTTACGTCACCAACTACTTTATATTCTTTTTTCCATTCGTTGTATCTTTCTGATATTTTAGCACCGATATGACGTGCTTTCGCTGGGTAATCTTCTCTTTCCATGATTTCAATAACTTTTAATGCTGCTGCACAAGCAAGTGCGTTTCCACCGTAAGTACCACCTATTGTACCCGCTGGTACTTTATCAAATATTTCTTTTCTAGCTGTAACAGCACTCATTGGAACACCTTGTGCTATAGATTTAGCCATTGTTACGATATCAGCTGGACATCCTGCTTCTTTCCAATATTCTGTAGTGAACATTTTTCCTGATCTAGCGAAACCACTTTGAACTTCATCTGCTATAAGTAATATGCCATATTTATCACATATTTGTCTAACTGCTTTAACATACTCAATAGGAGCTGGAACAAATCCGCCTTCACCTTGTACTGGCTCAAAAAGTATAGCAGCACAATGTTCAGCTGGAGTAGATTCCATAAATACATTTTCTAGCTTAGCTATGTAGTAATCGATAGCCTCCCCCTCTGTCATTCCCTTTGGAGCTCTATATAAATATGGAAATTCACATCTGTATATACCATCTGGAAAAGGTCCCATTCCAATAGAATAAGCCTTTTTAGCTGTCATAGCCATTGTAAGATTTGTTCTTCCATGGAAAGCACCTGAGAAAACAATTATATTTGGTCTTCCTGTATAAGCTCTAGCAATTTTTACAGCATTTTCATCGGCCTCTGATCCACTGCAAACAAACATAGTATTTCTAACATCGCCTTTTACTGGAACGATTTTATTTAATTTTTCTGCAAGTTCGACATAACCTTCATGGGAATATATATTGAACATTGCATGACAAAACTTTGCCGACTGATCTTGTATTGCCTTAACGACTTCAGGATTGCTATATCCAAGGTTAGTTACACCTACACCGCCAACCCAATCAAGGAATACGTTTCCATCTGGATCTTCAAACATTGCACCTTCTGCTCTAGACATAACAGATGGATATCCACATCCAATCGCTTTTGCACAAGCAGCTGCTCTTCTATCTACGATGGATTGTCCTTTAGGACCTGGGACAGTTCCAGTAATAATTTTTGGTAATTGATTTCCTAGTGTCATTTTTATATCCTCCTTAAACTTATATATAACTTAATAGATTTTTAAAATCTTGTGAATGCACTCACCATATATATAAGCAAGAAAGATGCCAAAAATAGAAATCCTGCTTTCTAGCTTAGTTCTTTATATAGATGTTCTCGATGGAAAGCTAACTTACACGCAGGGATATGTTACCAATCTGAAGGTACATATCTCTGCATATAAATTAGTTTTCTAGTTCCTTTCTATAAGAAAACAAATGTTTTAATTTAATTCTATTCAATTATGAATAAAATTTTTTCATACTTTCTGGACTAAGAATAAAGTTTAATCTATAGAAAAGTATTCATTTATAAAAACAAATATTCATTTGTGAATACTTGTCTTTCAAATGCACTAGTTATATTTTATATACTTAGCTCTTTAACATACCTTACTCTACAGGTGCCATAAGTATTCTGCCAGTTCCACGATATACATTAACTAACCCTTCACCAGAAACCGCGGAACCAATCAGGCTTTTACTGGACTTTTCAACTCTAAAATCTAGTGATTCAGACCAAGCTATAGCATAATTTCCATCAATTCTAACTTCATCATTTTCAAGTACAAATTCTATAAGTTCATCTCTTGGTACGGGACTCTCAAGTATAGCAATTCCTTCACCTTTAAGACATAAGTTGAATAATCCTTCTTTTCCCAGCATTGCTGAAGAAAGATTAGTTCTAGCTACCACCTTCTGTTGAACTTTTGATTCACAAGCAAGAAAAAGTCCGTCATCTAGTACTATTCCCCCCCATTCTGAAACTTCTTCGAGTAAAATATGTTTATATGTAGGTTCCAGCATTAACAAGCCATTTCCTTGATATTTAGGCTTAATTGCAGATTCTTTTGTCACCTTGGAAGACAAAGCTTTACCAAATAAGTCACCAAGTCCTTTAACATCTGCGGCCATACTAACAGCTCCCGAAGTCCACTGCATTGATCCTGCACTAATTGTATAAGCATTACCCTTAAGCTCGATCAAGACCTGTCTCTTTCTAATATTCATTTCTGAAGCAAAATATGCAGCCATGGCATTGGAAGCATTTACACTTAAATCTTTTTTATACTCAAGAACTTTTACATCTCCTCTTGCTTCTATCACTTCTATATTTCTATTTTCATAAAGATTTTTGCATTTTATCATTTTATTCCCCCCCTAACTCGTATAATATTATTTTCATATAAATTTGACCATAAATCAATTAATATTTTGAACTCACGTTAACTTAATTGATTATATATATTTTTTTAATATATAGTAAGTATAATTTATCGTAATTAGCTTATCAAACTCTAAATTACTTTTGCATAAAAAGAAAATAGCATTAAAAAGCAGGGGCTGTTGCACTATAAAGAAATACACCAGAAAGTTAACTTTCAGCGGTTATTTTCTATAGTTCGACAGTCCCTACTTTTGCTCAAATTTCTCTATGTGAAGTCTACTTACTTATCCATAGCCCTAATTTCACTTACTATCTCAGGCAAAATTTTTCTATAATCTCCAACTAATGCAAGATCAGCCACTTTCATTATTGGTGCGTCTGCATCCTTATTTACAGCTATAATATAATCACTGTCCTGCATTCCAGCTAAATGCTGTATAGCTCCTGAGATACCACAAGCTATATATAAATTTGGTCTAACAGTCTTGCCAGTTTGTCCAACTTGATATGCTTTATCTAGCCAACCATTATCTATAGCTGCTCTTGATCCAGCTATAGTCCCGCCTAATATATCCGCAGCTTCCTTTAAAAGTTCAAAGCCTTCTTTACTTCCTAAGCCTCTTCCACCAGAGACAATAACTTTAGCTTCTCCTATATCCATACAATCTTTACAAGCCTTAACTACGTCTATTGTCCTAGTTCTGATATCTTCGGCCGTTATCTTTGCAGCTATCTTTTGAATTGTTCCAGTTCTTGATTCATCCTTAACTAATTTTTCAAATACCCCAGGCCTTACTGTAGACATCTGTGGTCTGTGATCTCCGCAAACTATTGTTGCCATTAGGTTTCCACCAAAAGCTGGCCTTGTCATAAGTAGGTTTTTGTTTTCTGAATCTATATCAAGAGAAGTGCAGTCTGCTGTAAGTCCTGTTGCAAGTCTTGCTGCTACCCTTGGTCCTAAATCTCTTCCTATGAATGTAGCTCCAACTAACATTGCCTCTGGTTTTACTTCATTTATTAAGTCACATATTACTTTTGTATAACCATCCGTTGTAAAATGCTTTAATAATGGACTTTCAGCATATATTACTTTGTCTGCTCCATAAGCTAACAATTCTTTTGCTATATTATCTATATCATTTCCAAGTAAAAGAGCTGTTAATTCTACTCCTAACTTATCTGCTAAATCTCTGCCTTTTCCGAGTAACTCTAAGGATACCTTTTGAAGATTTCCGTCTCTTTGTTCAGCAAATACCCATACACCTTTATATTCTGATATATTCATCGTAATCCCCTCCTAGATAAAGTGTTTCTCTTTTAATTTTTGAACTGCATGTGCTGCTGCTTCCTTTGCTGGTAAGCATACTAATTCACCTTGACCTTTAGCTTCCTTAGTCATTGACTTCTTAACCTTTGTTGGTGATCCTGAAAGTCCAAGAAGAGACCTATCTACATCTATATCAGCTGCACTCCATATTTTTATTTCTTTTTTATAGGCATCAAAAATATTTGCCATATGCATATATCTTGGTTCATTTAATTCTTTTATAGCCGTTAAAAGTACTGGAGTTTTAACCTCTATCACTTCATATCCATCTTCCCATGCCCTCTGAACTTTCAATAATTCTCCATTAGCTTCTACCTTTTCTACATAAGTAACCTGTGGAATTCCTAAATGCTCAGCTATTTCTGGACCAACTTGAGCTGTATCTCCGTCTATAGCTTGTCTTCCTGCGAAAATTATATCATAATCTAATTTCTTTAATGCTCCTGCTAAAGTATGTGATGTAGCTAATGTATCTGCTCCCCCAAAGGCTCTATCTGAAATTAATATTGCTTCATCGGCTCCCATAGCTATAGCTTCTCTTAAGGCTTTTTCGGCTTGTGGTGGACCCATACTTATTATAGTAACCTTGCCATCAGTTTTTTCCCTTAGCACCAACGCTTCTTCTAAAGCATTCTTATCATCTGGATTTATTATTGATGGAACACCATCCCTTATAAGGGTTCCTGTCTTTGGGTCTATTCTAACTTCTGTTGTATCTGGAACCTGTTTTAAACAAACTACTATATTCATTTCTGTTATCCTCCTTAACTCTTTATCTAAAAATATTGCCAGAGATAACCATCTTTTGAACCTGTGATGTTCCTTCATAGATTTCAGTTATCTTAGCATCTCTCATCATTCTTTCAACTGGATAATCCTTTGTATATCCATAACCCCCAAACAATTGAACTGCTTTTGTTGTTACTTCCATTGCTACATCTGCTGCAAATAATTTAGCTCTAGCTGCTTCTACAGTATATGGAAGTCCTGAATCCTTTTTAAAAGCTGCCTTATACACTAAGTGTCTTGCTGCTTCTATTTTTGTATCCATTTCAGCTACTGCCCATGCGAGTCCCTGGAACTTATCTAAAGATCTTCCAAATTGTTTTCTTTCTTTCATGTAAGTTATGGCCTCATCAAAAGCACCTTCTGCTATTCCTAAGGCTTGAGCTGCTATACCAATTCTTCCTCCATCAAGAGTTCCCATTGCAACTCCAAAGCCTTTTCCTTCTTTACTTAACAAATTTTCCTTTGGCACTATGCAGTCTTCAAATATAAGCTCAGTAGTTGAAGATGCTCTGATACCCATTTTATTTTCTAATTTACCTATTGAAAAACCTTTAAAGCCTTTTTCAACTATAAAAGCTGATATGCCTCTTGTTCCCTTACTTCTATCTGTCATAGCAAATACTATGAAGAGATCCGCTGCTCCACCATTTGTTATAAATATTTTTTGTCCGTTTAATATGTAGTTATCTCCTTCAAGAACAGCTGTGGTTTGTTGTCCTGCTGCATCTGTTCCTGCATTTGGCTCAGTTAATCCAAAGGCTCCTAATTTCTCTCCCTTTGCAAGAGGCACTAGATATTTTCTCTTATGATCTTCAGTACCATACTTATCAATTACTGATGCGCATAGTGATGTATGAGCAGAAAGAATAACTCCTGTACTACCGCAAACTTTTGACAATTCTTCAACTGCTAATACATATGAAAGAGTGTCTCCCCCTGCTCCACCATATTCTTTGGAGAATGGGATTCCCATCATTCCGTACTTAGCCATTTTTTTCACTGTTTCCATAGGAAATCTTTCTGTTTCATCAATTTCTGCAGCTAAAGGTTTAACTTCATTTTCCGCAAACTCTCTTACCATTTGCTTTACTAATTCTTGTTCCTCTGTTAATGTAAAGTTCATAATTTATCCTCCTCTTAGTTTTCAACTGATGTGTTTGTTAATAAACAAACTTTATATAATTTAAACTAAAGTATTTTAGGTCCCCGCCCATTATAGATAACCGGTGCACAGCCTAAAATACTTTTAGTTTTTAAGCAAATAATTTTCCTTTATCTTTCTACTATTATAGCTGTCCTCATTCCACCAGCAACTACTACATCTGCATCCTTCGCTAAATTTATATCTGTTGTAGGCATGATTCTAGCCAAAATATTATTTTAGGCTATGTTAACAGAGCACCATCTTATAAGTTCACTTATTATGAAACATCCATCCCAAGGGAAATCATAGATATTCATCAATCCCAGATTAACTATTCTGTCTACACCTAAAGAGGTTACAATATCTGCAAACTTCAAAATTTTATCTCTATCTTTACTAGCTATACCTATTGTCTGTGTTCTTTTTGTAATTAAATCTTTAACCTCAAATATGCTGTCTATTTCCTTTAAAAATAGGCACCTTCCACCTATAGGTTCTTCTAGAACTATTTCATTATTTACTAATATTGTATAACTAAGCCCTTTACTGCAATACAGGTCTTTATCTATACTAAGAGCATATATACCTCTTCTATTTATAATTTCTGAAGCAGTGCTTTCGTCTAAAATATTTAAATATCTCCTGCCCAATTTTTCGAAAGATGATGCTAATTTTTCTGCAACTTTCTTTAAAGGTACATTACTTCTTTCTATAAATAATAATTGAGGCGATGAACATGCCTTTTGCCCAAACATGGATATATCCATTACCAGTTTATCCATATAACTTTCACATTCATCACTTTCTATAATGTTTTTATCAAAGACTGCAAAGGAATATTTAGGCCCAAAAACAATATCTTTACAGGTAGTTTTTTTAGGCAAAAGATTGATAGCTTTTACTGCTTCTTCTCCACCCCATATAACTCTCGCATCTGCTAATATTGACATAGATTCATTCATTAATTTATCATTACTATCAAAGTATATTAAAGTAATATTTTTCAACATATTCTTTGAAGAATAAACATTAGATTCATAGCTTATCTCTATGTCTTCCATGAGTTTTAGCAGTTCTAATACCAATTCAATACTTTGCTTTGGAACCCTTACAATATTTGAATTTTGGGCTATTAGAGCCTGAAAAATTGAGTACACCGCTAAAGTAGGTATATTACCTGCCACCCAATGACAGGTTATTCCTCTACCTTGGGCCTTGATAAGTTTTCCATTTCCTATTTCAATAAATTCATTTAAAAATTTTTTATCCTTTAAACTGGTTTCTATAAGCTTCTCAATATTGCCCTTTTTTAGAAAAAAGGAGAGAAAAGGAACGCCTTCAATTTTTAGAAGACCTTTGTTTAAAGATAATCTTCTCCCATATTCACTTAACATGAGAATCATAGCTTCTATAGGTATGGAATTTAACAAATTCAAATTACTTTTTAAAGAAAAGCATAGATTGCCTAGATCTTTTACAGATTTTCCTTCATTACATACTTCCCCATCGTGCAAATAACAAGTTATCATTTAATACTCTCCCTTTCTGCAAAAGTATCGCCACAACCTCGAATTTCTGACTTCTCTACTCTAGCTTTAAACTTAAAATATTTACCCTTTCTTCCACACTTACAGTTATCTACTCCAACTAATTCTCCTATGTCCTCTGTCAAAATAGCTTGTGTAGGATAGCTGGAACCAAGAATGCTCATAACCTCTATTAATCCACAGTCTCCTGCTTTTACCTCTTTCAAAGTATTAAAATCTCTTATTATAACCTGTGCAAAATCTGGAACATGTTTATAACCACATTCACAATCTATAAACACTACACCAACCTGTTCCACCATTCCATAGAAATCTATTATATTATTAGGGCTAGTTCCAAAGACTCTAGCTGTTCTTTTTATAAATTCTTCTTTTGAAACCTTTTGTGATACGAGCTTTTTCCATCCACCACTATGTAAAAGCTTCATTTTAGGCAGAGATAACTTTATACCAACTTCTTCCAAAAAATTTACAAACTTAAACCAAATTATATAAGTAAAACCATAAACTAAAATCTCTTTATCCTTATAACTGTTTTCAAACTCTTTTAGTCTATCTAGATTTATTTTTAGGTTGTCCCCTTCTCTATCCATTACATAGGTAATCTTGCTAGCAAAATTGCCCACTCCCCTTATTGCTGCTCCTCTAGCGTTTAAAGTTTCTTTTTTATCATTAGCGTCTCCACTGTCTATTACTAACATAGGTCTTCTTTTAGCTCCCAAAAAATTTCTTAATGTAGTAATCAATGCTTGTGATTGGCGTGTGGCTGTAATTCTGTCTAAATATATTTTGCTCGGTTTTCCTGTGGTAGTTGCACTAGAATTTAATATCCTTACTATTTGTTCTTTCTTGCAAAGTAAAAGATCAAAGTACTTAAACATGTTAACTGGTATAAACGGAACTTCTTCAAGCTTATGAATTTTATCAATATCCACTCCGAGTTTTCTATACATGCTTTTTAAATTTGGATTGATCTCAAATTTTTTTATCTGCATTTTTATAATTTCTAATAATGCTTTTTCTTTTTCCTGTTCAGGCATCTTAAACTGATCACTTAATATAATATTTTCTATTAACTCTCTGCTTTCCATTAAACTTCACCAATTTCATTCATTTTCTCTTTTAAAACTTTTAGCAATACCTTACCCGATGAATTTTTAGGCAAGGTTTTTAAAAATTCTACATACTTTGGAGTTTTATATTTAGGTAATCTATCCCGACAATAATCAATTATATATTTTGAATTTATATTACAATTACTATCTTTCAGCACTACAAAAGCTTTTATTGCTTCTCCTAAAACATCATCGGATATACCTATAACAGCACACTCTACTACTTCTGATATTTGCAAAATTACGTTTTCAATTTCCTTTGGACTTACCCTATTTCCTCCACTTTTTATAATGTTTTTTTCTCTCGAAACTATATATATATATCCATCCTGATCAATAGCAGCTAAGTCTCCTGTATAAAGTAATTCTCCCTTTAAAACTTTTTCTGTTTCTTCTTTATCATTAAAATATCCTTTCATTATATTTCCACCTTTAGCTACCACTTCTCCTATTTCTCCCACTTTTACGTTTTCTCCATCTTTATTTAATACCATAAGCTCTGTTCCTGGAATTCCCCTTCCAATAGAGCCTAGTTTATTTCTTATTTGGGACGGCGGAAGATAAGATAATCTTGCAGTAGCTTCAGTTTGTCCATACATGATATAAATATCTACACCTTTTAATATATTTATAAGCTCAGATATAAAAACCTCTGGAAGTTTTCCTCCTGCTTGTGTTATATATCTTAATGAAGAAAATTTATAATTTTTGATTTCTGTCATTCGTAAAAGTATTTGATAGGTACTTGGTACTCCTGCAAAACCTGTACATTCATACTTGTTTATATGCTCTAGTACAGTTTGTGGAAACATGAATCTATTATTTATTACTACACTTCCACCACATCTAAAGTGCGTATTGATAAGCGATGTACCATAGCAGTAATAAAAAGGAAGTACCACTTCTATCCTATCTTTTTTTGTTAAATTTAAATATTCTATTATTGAATTAGTGTTATACATAAGATTATAATGTGTAAGCATTACACCTTTTGGTTTCGCTGTTGAACCTGAAGTAAACATAATTAATGCAATATCTTTTTTTATATCAATAGTGTTATCCTCAAGTAAATTTCCTTCGTATTCCAGACCTTCTAAATCTTTTTCAGTATAAAATTGAACTTCTCTACTTACTATATTTTCTATTTTATTTTTATATCTTTCTTCCACAAATACTAATTTTATTTTTAAAATTTCTATGATGTATTTTATATCTTCTTCAGAAGTTGCTGGATTTATAGGCACACAAACACTTCCATTTTTAATAACTCCAAAATAAGTTTTAATAAAAAAGGTAGAATTTTCGGACACTATAAGTACACAGTCTTCTTTTGTATAACCTTTTCCTTTCAATAAAATTGTTACATAGTTTATATTTTTAAATATTTCTCTATAACTTACTTCCTTTTTATGTATTATCGCTGTTTTCTCTAGATCCTGTGAGTTTTCAAAAACATAATCTGTAAAAGTCATATCTCAACACCATATTTTTTTAATATTTTCTTTATATCACCAATTGTATACATTCTTGAAATATCAACTACATCAAGGCTTATTTTAAATTTTTCCTCTAGTCCATTAACAAGTTCTACATGAGCTAAAGAATCCCAATCCTCTATTTCATCTGGTCCCATTTCATCCTTTATATTTTCTACCTTTTTTATACCTAAAGTATCACAAATTACTGTATTTAATTTTTCTAAATTAGTCATAGAATTGCCTCCTAAAAATATATTTATATGTAAATATGAGCAGCAAATTTCGTGCCATTAATATATTTGCTTTTAACACCTCTTTCTTAGCATAATAAAATTCATGGTTTCTTATTAATCAAGTTCACTTTTGATTTGAGATTACAGCCTTATTTCTGATGCATTATTGCAACATAATTTTAAATGTTTGCTTATTATAAATATAAATACACCTCGAGTGCATGTTTAAAGTATTGTGTTGCTAATCTGCATCTAGTTTCTATTTTGCAACAAAGTGTTAAAATCTGATTAACAATTTTAGGTATAAATAAAAAAGAGAGCAATTACTCTCTTGAATTTTCTTTATCAGCTTCTATGCCTTTATTTCTCAGTATCTTTTCTGCGGCTGGAACAATACCTAATCCACCTATACTAAAAGCTGTCATGTTATTTAACTGTTTTACTATTTCGTTTTTTTCATTATTAATTTTTTTATTCTTATGTTCCATATTATCACCTCAGTTATTATAATAACCACTAGTACGATTCAATATTCCCCATAAAAGGAATCTATATAGAAATTCTTAAAAATATCTCCTTAATATATAATCTACTAATTTTGATATCTTTCTATTTTTTTAAATAATAAAGGCGCTTAAGCCCTAAAACCTAAACGCCTTTATATATGTTTGTACTTAACACACGATTTATTATATCATTTATTTTTTGATTCGTTATTAGATAAATATTTAATTTGCTTATCTATTTCATTCATATCATTTATTAGCTTATCTATTTTTTCTTGACTTTCACCATATCTCATACTAAACCTTGCAGCAATTTGTTCAATAGTTGCTATTTTATTTTCTATTTCAGCTTTTTTATTTTTAAGTTCTTGTATTTCTCTTTTGACTGCATCTGGATCTTTTTTATTTATATACACTATTATCACTCCTTCCACACATAATAACTTCTATGCTAAAATAAGGTTTCCTTCTAAAATTCGAATTATATTCCTAACCATACTTGAACTATTGCAGATAAAATCATGACAGCTATCAATATATTTTGATTCCATCTAGTATTAAATTCATACTTCACACTCTCACTTGCCTTTATAAAATAAAAAAGAAGCCTATTTCTAAGCTTCTCCTATTGCTAATTACAATCCAATTAACTTGTCATACTCCTTTCTAGTTATTACATTACAGAATTTGTTTTTATTATCTCATGATTATGTTCCTCTGTTATCAAAAAGTAAGCAAAAGCCTTGCACTAATGTCTACTTCCTAATTTTACTAATCAAGGCCCACATTAAAAATTCCTCTAGGATCATGTCTCCTAGGACAACTATTATTATAAATTCCAAATATTACATTTTAATTTCCAAATTGTTACATTTATGTTAAGTTTATAATTGTCTTATTGGTAAATTTTGGATGTAAAATAAGCATTGCGTCAATATTAGATCTCTAAATACTCATAACTATTTACCATCCTATCCTATAGTATTTGATCCAAATAACCATTTGTTTTCATGCCCTCGAATTTTTGCTTTATGAGGCTACATCTATGTTCATTTTCATTACGGCCTGCTAGGTTGCTCACCTGGCTTACCCAGATTTTCGTCGATGGGCTTAAGCATTTCAGTTACCATCCATACTTCCATCCTAGCTAAGTAACTTCTACCTTTTATTACTGCTGGTTCTTCCACAGATAGTTACGAGTGCTTTAGTCTAGGCACACGATTGTTCTTACAATACATAAACAAGTTATGAGCAAGTAGTTCACCTGTCTGTCCAATTAATCCATCCGCATTAATAAATCTTCCCCATTCTGGGTCATAGTATCTAATTAGTGTCAAATAGACCTATTACGTCCCCTTGTGCATTTCTCGTATAAATAAAGGAAGCTCTACAGCAGAGCTCGCACCAAATCACAGATTTGGGCTCTCTGCTTATCCGTTCCATTTAAGTTCATACTTATAAGATTTCCTGAACTATCATAAGTGTAGTGAATTTTGTCTGTTCCGTTGTCTTCGTAAGTTACATTATCACCATTTAAATGGTACTTTGTTACGACTCCATTTATATTTTTCTCTGTTCTTACACCATCATCATTATACTTATAGGATATATTGATTCCTGTCTTTGACATGGAAGCTAGCTGTCTTCCTTCTTCCCAGTTGGAAGTCCATCCATCATAGGTGAGTGGATTTCCTATAGCATCATAAGTTATTGTTTTACCATTATAAGATGTAAGTTTATCCTTCCAGTTACTATCTCCATATACATAGCTATAAGTGTTTATAGGATTTGCTGGATTTGAAACTGTTGTATAGTTATATTCTGTTTTTGTTAGTATATTTCCTCCAGCATCATAGGTATATACTATAGTTTTATTTAGTATCTGGTTATCTTCCCTAATTACCTCGTTAAGCTCATTATAGTAATATTGTATACTCTTATTATTATCGGTTATTGTATTTATATTTCCTTTAGAATCATAAGTGTAATTTATAGTTCTTCCTTTGCCGAAGAAATTAACAGACTTTACTTTGGTTGTAGTAGCTCCTGCAGTTCCATCTGTATAACTATACTCTACATAGTACCCATTACTACCAGACTGAGTTGGTGTTAAATATCCATCTTTTGTTTTTCTTCCTAAGGAATCATAGGTATACATAATATGATTATTTGAATACTGTACATCGTAAGGTCTATTATCTTTATCATAGCCATAGCTTATATCATAGGCTTTCCCATTTATTTTTTCTGTAAGCTTATTCTTATTACTGTTTGCATCATAGTTATAGGTTGTACTATTTCCAAGTGAATCATTAATCTTAGAAAGCCTGTTTGCTAAGTCATATACATATCTGTAACTCACACCATTTACAAGATCTTCTTCATATCCTAAGTTTCCTGCTGCATCATATTGATAATTATATCTTGAAGTTCCATTATATTTACTTGTTATAACTCTGCCTAAATTATCATAATCACTACCTACATTTTGCCCATTTCCATAATTAGATTGAAGCAGATTTCCTGTAGGTAAATCATAACTATTTGTTATAAGTTTTTGTGTTCCAACATAAACTTCATTGTTATTACCAAGAGAATCATAATTAAAACTGTAACTAAAGCCATTATGTGTTATAGTTTTAATTCTATCATTTTCATAAGTGTAACTATTAGATATATTATTACCATCAACATTTTTACTTACACCTGTTAGTCTGTCCATATCGTCATAGGCGTAAGAAGTGGTTTTTGCCGATGGGTCTGTAACACTTTTTAGTGTTCCCTTTGTCTCATCATAATCATAGGTTACGGTATTTCCAGCACTGTCTGTGAGTGTTTTTATATAATTTCCACTTGGTGTATAGGTTGATGTTGACTGCGTAAATAATGTTGAATCTCCAATTTTACCCTTTGTAGGATTTCCACTTGCATCGTATTCAAAAGAGTATACTACGTTTTCTGCTGAAGTAGCCTTATTTATATTATGCTTACTGTCATACTCATATTTAAAGGTGCTTCCTTTTGGATCTACTGCGCTGATTAAATCATTAGTTCCGTTATATCCAAAAGTAGAGGATTGTTTCGCTAAATCTTGTGTAGAAACTACCTTACCATTAGAGTCGTATTTATAGCTTACTCCAAATTCTTCTTTATATAGCTGTATATTTGTAAAATAAACAGTATTAGCATTATTATAGTATAATGCATATGCAGTTATACTGTTATAATCCTTGTTTGCCACAATTCTATCTGAAACATATTGCCAATCTGAACTGTCCTGGTTAAAAGGTATTACTGTCCACTGGGTTGTCCCATCAGTGTTTTGTAAACCAACATCTAGTGCAAAGTACCTGGAATCAGTAAGAGGTACAGAATCTCCTTTTGCCCATCCGCTAGCAGCAAATACATCTCCACTTTTACCTGACATCGGGATATATTGGTTTATATTTTTTAATTTATTAGAGTACCCATTAACTCTAAAAGCAGTTCTACCCTCTATCTGCAGTGGTTTATCATATGCATCAGAGTCACTATTTTTATTCCATAAATAAGGAACCCAATCATTATTAGGATTATAAGTCATATTGGAATTTTCTATTAAGTTGTATCTATTGGCTATAGCTCCATCCTCAAGTTGAAGACTATCAAAGTATGCTGTCCCTTTCTCTCCTGCAATACCTGCTCTTATATTAACTGTAGTACTAGCAGCATTTGAAGGTAATGTGAATTTCACTTCATATCTATCCCAGTTATTCACACCATTTACTGATGCTGACTCTACGGTGCTATAACTGCCATCATTGTTTTGATAGTTTACAAACAATATAGCTCCTTTTCCTGTCTTATTTGTTATATCAGTTGTTTTAATGTACCCAGATAAAGTATAGGTTTTCCCCCTTTCTAAGGTGACAGATTGATTGCAGAAATACCTACCTGCACTATCATCACTTTTAGTAACTTTTAAGCTTTTACTTCCAAAATATTTGTCTTCTGTTGTAAATGTTAGAGTTCCAGTTGCTTCATTACCCCAGCTATCCTTGTTCCAGTAGCTATCAGATGTTTCAGCATCATGATTCATTAGATAATTGGTCACAGTTTTTTGAAGCTTTGATTCTAAAGAAAGCTTGTCCTTCTTCCGCTTGAATCTGTGATTCCCAAAAGATAACCTTCAGGCGTACTGTCCAGAAGAATTACTCTTCCTGCTCCATCGGTTATTTTACTAAGTGTAGTACCACTATATGACAGCGTAGCAGTATTTCCGTTACTATCTTTAATCTGATACAGGTATCCGCCAGGAACAAATATTAGCTGATTATCTTTATTGTCTTTGATAGTATACCCACCGTCTGAGTTTATAGTGAGAATGCTATCCAATCCTGCATCATCTTTATATTTGCCTGTAGAGTCATCTTTCTTAAAATAATGCTTCGTTCCATCTTCATCAATATAAACATAATACTGTATCCCTGAGAATGTCTGAGGAATTACTCTCTGACTAAGATTAAGCCTCCAGCCTAGTCCATAACCAGAACTGCTGCCTTTATCATTACTATTGAATACATGAGTTATACTTATAGGCATTTTGTTGCCATTCATATCTAAGTCATTGTGAGTAAAAACAAGATTTCCGTTATAGTCATTTACATATCCAGTACCAGCTCTTCCTATAGCTGCTGAATGATATGTCCAATAATTTTCAAGGCCTGAGTTATTTACATACCATAAAGTTACCTGTGGTCTATAACCTGCATAAGCTGATGAAGTATCTGATGAAACAAATTCAGTGTAGCCACTTCCTTCATTATTATTCATAAGCATTAATCCGTAGTTATTGCCTGTAGTATACCAATCTTTAACTATACCTGTTATATCCCAAAAAAAGTCCGTTCCTGCTGCCCCCGTCACGGTCTTATATTCTTCAATTTTCCCAGCATAATCTGCTCTGTTATTCCATATAAGTGTGGATGGATCCCAATTACTTAGAACTTTATGAATATCAATTTGAGTACTGCTGGTTTTATCTGAATATAATGAAAGACCTAATTGCGCATTTGTAATTAAATCTCCTGTTTGGAGCGTTGGAAGATCAAATTTGATGTAACTTCTTGTAACGCCGGAAGCACTTCCATTTCCTACTCCTAGAAGTATAGAATTCTGTCTATTTTCGCTTGGTATTGCAGATCCAATAAATGTGTCATGAATACTATTTATGTCTAAGGAAGTTTGAACTGGTGGATCAATGGTTACTGGATAAACTCTATCTGCACTATTAAGCCAACTATTATCAGGCTTCATTGTAAGTACATATCCATTTTTATTTTGATCTAAAGAAATATCGATATTTTCACTATGAGCCTTGTTAGCATCCATCATAACAGGAGCTGCCATAATAAATACCGCTTTTGACGTGTCTTTCTTATCATAGAATATAATGCTTTTATCACTTTGTATTTTAGGTAAGAGATTTTTCGTCTGTATATTAAACTTAAATTCTGGATTATCAATTGCACTTTTTAGAATTATATTTTCCTTTACTTCACTACTTATAACATTATAGTTTAAATCCACATTGAAAAATAAAGGACCTATCTCAAATAAGATAAGCCCTTAATAAACAAATTTTATATTACTGCATACTGTTTTTTATTTTTGTTAATCTGTTACTTAGTTTCATTATATTAACTTCAGCATTTGGAAGCTGTTTAGCATCATTCATATATTTAGTATTATAGCTTTGTAATTCGTTAAGTTCTTGCTGAAGTTTTTCTAAATTATTAGAGTCAATGGCATCTTTCATAGAATTAAAAATAGATACGTAATTATCTAGATAACCCTTAACAGTGTCTAAACTCTGTATTTCAGTATTTATATTATTTATATAATCTAGTTTAAGGGATTCAAGGCCATCCGGACTTTGTAAGTTAGAAACATTATTCTTAAGCTTAATAAGATTCTGTTTGTATGTTTCTAAAGA
The DNA here is from genome assembly GCF_019207025.1 of Clostridium thailandense. Lineage (GTDB taxonomy): Bacteria > Bacillota > Clostridia > Clostridiales > Clostridiaceae > Clostridium_AM > Clostridium_AM thailandense. The sequence goes on from NZ_JAEEGC010000043.1 coordinate 24,896, forward strand.
AGCATTCCCGTTTTTAAATAATTGAGCAAACTCTTCAAAAGCATTAGATATTTGAGCTTGATCTCCTAAGTCATTAAAATTAATACTATTAAATAGTTCCGTCATGGTGTTTGAAGCACTGGTTTCTTCGGTTATATAGTCATTACAGTAATTCGATAAGTTATTTATATAATCCTTTTCCGCAGTACTAATTTGGTCACTTCCTTTTAAGGAATACTCGATTGGTAAGTCTATTGAACCAACTCCTCCAAGCAGAATCAAATTTTTATAATTTTTACTATCAATAAACACTCTTTGATTTGTTAAATCTTGTCCATCTGTTAATATTATAGGTGCATTTAATTTTGAAGCAAGAGCACTTCCAGATAAAGCATCAGGAAAGTTTTCACCACTTGCCAGTACTGCACTATCAGTGTCTATATTAAAGTATTTACATATTTCTAGTGAAGTATCGTATCTAGTTTGTCCAGATATTCTAACTATTTTATCTGTACTTAAGGAAGGTACTAGTTTCTTTACCTCATTGATAATGTCATCTGATACTACACCAGTTCCCCCTACAACATATACCTCATTAGGTTGTATATCTGAAAGAATGCTTTTAGTTTCATCTGGTAGACTTGAAGCTCCTGTCATTAATATTGGATACCCTTTTCCGGCAGCAACACTTGAAACACTAAGAGCATCAGCAAAACCATATCCATTTGTTATAACTACAGGAGTTCCTTTTTGCAAATTCATAGAGTTAACAATGAACTTATTAGTGTCAAATCTGTCTTTTCCTCCAAGTCTTATAATATTGTTGAAGCCCTGGTTTTTCATATAATTAATAAATTCATCACTTATAGAACCAGTTCCACCTAAAACATAGATATTCCCAGATTTATTTAAGTGATTATTTATATAGTCTAGGGTTTCGTTACTTTCACTTAATGTATTATTCAAAAGTAGTATAGGAGCATTATACTTTTTAGAAAGCACGCTTCCTGATAGAGCATCCGGAAAATCTTTACCACTTGCAACTATAACATTTTGAACTGTTCCACTACTAAAGTCATTAGAAATACTAATAGAAGTTTTATATCTGTCCGCACCATACAGTCTACTTACATTATAGTTACTTTTAGCGTATGCTGTAGATGAAATCCCAACTATAATACAAGCAGTAGCAACTAAATTAAATATTTTTTTCAAAATTTCACGTCCCCTTTACGCAATCTTATTTTCACTATGATATTATCATGCAAAGGAGGAATTATACATAGTAGGCGTAAGGAATACGTGGTATATGTTGGAATCTAACCCTTAACTTTCTCCAAATAAACTCTACGCAGAATAAACCTAATTTCAGTCACACTCCTGCCTTAAACTTTACAGCTATGCTAAGTTTACCTTCAAACATCCCTGCTTCAATTTTATATCCCATCTGTTCAACTAATTCTTTTGTTATTGCAAGACCAAGACCAGTACTATCCCCATTTCTTGTTCTATCTCCAATAAAAAAACGCTCAAACAAATGAGAGACATCTTCATCTTTTAAATTTGGTGCGTCATTTTTAAATACTGCAATAACAAAATCATCCTGGCTCTTTAGTGATATAAATACATTTTTCTCTCCATACTTTAGCATGTTTTGTATTAAATTTGAGAACACCCTTCTTATTGCATTCTCATCACCAACAATTAGTGGTAGCTTTTGATCTATATCAATAGCAGGCTCTATTCCCCTGCTTAAAAAATCATTGTAAAAAGATGCTATCATATCACAAATTATATTAGATAAATTCATCGATTTAAATTCAAACTTGTATTCCTTTGCCTCCAGTCTAGATAAGTCATAAAATCCAGATATTAAAACCTGAAGTGACTTTGCCCTCTTTTTTACTATATTTATGTACTCTTTTCTTTCTTCTTCTAGTAAACTGCTATCTTCAATAAGTTGAATATATCCCATTATAGATGTAAGAGGGGTTCTTAAATCATGAGACATATTTGAAATAGCCTGTCTTAGTTCTATATCCATCTTTTTATATTCAATTTCTATTTTCTTTTTTTCCTCTAAAGTCTTATTTATTTCCAGCGCTAGCTTTCCTAGGTTTTTATTTTTAAATGAAAGCAATATCCTAGAATTAGTTTTAACTCCATTAATTTTATTCAATTGACCAGCTATATTTTTAACTTCTTCACTTAATAAAACATAAAGGGTGATAAATATGACCGTTATGCTTATAAGAAAAATAAATATCAATATCTTCATAGATATCACCTCTTTTAATTTTTATTTAATTTCCTTCTTTTTAAAACACAATATGCTAAAAGCTAAAAACACTATAATATATATAAAGCCTATAATAATCGATGTAATAAAATCATGACTTGCTACTACTCTTGCACTCAACTTACCTAGTTGAGTCGTAATTAGAATATTATATACATGCTTAAATTTATCTGATACAAAAATTATAAAAAATTTAGTAACTAAAGGTGTCATTAAAAATACTATAGCATAAACAAAAGCACATACAGTACTATTATTTATAATAATGTTAAGAAAGATTCCTACTGCTATAGCAGCCATCCAAAGCGGAAATGATGCTGCTAATCTTTTAAAGTGATCTAAAAATATTATATTAAAATTATCGCCTAATCCCAATAATAATGCACCGCTTCCATAAAGTACAGCTAATATTATAACCGCAGCTATACAGGCTAAAATTACTGCAGCTATAAATTTTGATAAAATCAGTTTACTTCTATCAATTCCAAGGGCTATCACGTTTTTCATGGTTTTATTTTTATTTTCTTCAGCTATAACAGTATCAATCATTCCTGCAACTAAGAATACAGGGATAATCATCATACTGTTGGTTATTTCTAATACATTGCTTAAACTTAAATTAACCCCATTCCCTGCATGACTTATATTAATTATGATATTAACAGCTAACACTAGTGCAGCTATTATTGCTGTGTAAACCCACAAATATGCTCTGTTAAAATTTCTGTACAATTCAGCTTTTATATAATTAATCATGTTCATACCCTCCAATCAAATCCATAAAGTAATTTTCTAAGTTCGAACCCATCTGATAAATGGAGTATAACATGATACCATTATTAACAATCTCCATTGATATAATTTCAGGTCTATCTACCTTCTCATATAATCTTATTTCATTATCGTTTAATACCTCATATTTACTACACTTCAGTTTATTTTCAATTAATGCTATTGCTTTTTCAGTATTATCTACTTTAATTGATAAATAATTTTTACATTTTTCTTTTAAATCGCTGACACATATTTGTTCTAAAAACTCACCTTTATGAATAAAGCCATAGGTGGTTGCTAGTTGACTTAATTCACTTAATATGTGACTTGATATAATGATAGTAGTATTTCTTTCTCTGTTTAACTTAAGTAAAATATCTCTCACTTCTACAATTCCTGTAGGATCAAGTCCATTTATAGGTTCATCTAAAATTAATAAATCAGGACTTTCCATAATAGCAAGTGCCATTCCTAATCGTTGTTTCATACCAAGGGAAAAGTTTTTAAACTTTTTCTTTCCGGCATCAGAAAGTCCCACAATTTTTAATACCTCTTCAACCGATTCCTTTTCTACAATTCCTTTTTGTATTCTATAGTATTCAAGATTTTTCTTTGCAGATAAATAGGGAAAGAAGCTGGGCGTTTCAATAATACTGCCTGTTCTTCTCCTTGCTCTATTTAATCCCGCCTCAGAAGTTTCTTCAAATATTTGAATTTCCCCGTTTGTTGGCATGGTAAGTCCGCTTATCATTCTAAGTAAAGTAGTTTTTCCTGCACCATTTTTACCGACTAGTCCATAAATATCCCCTTGTTTTATCTCAATATTTACGTTATTTACGGCAGCATAACTGCGATACTTTTTAGTTAAATTTTTAGTTTTAATTACAGTTTCTTTCATCTCCTGTGACCTCCTTCTTCGTATATTTATATATTAGAATAAAATATACAAGAAAGCTTAAAGAAAAGCTTAAGAAAGTATTAAGTTTTATTTTTCACTCATCTTAAAGCCAATCCCCCATACTGTATGTATGTACTCTTCATCTGGGTCAGCCTTAGCTATTTTTGAACGAAGATTGCTTACATGAACATTGACAGTATTATCGTCTCCCAAAAATTCGGCATTCCAAGCATGCTCAAACAAATTTGCTTTTGTAAAAACTTTATTTGGATAAGACATTAAAATCTGAAGTATAGAAAACTCCCTTGCTGTCAAGGAAATAGCTTGCCCTTTAGCCTCAACCATTAAAGTTTCACTATTCAAAGTTAAATTTTTATGTTTTAAAACATTAGCTTTTTCATTATTATTAGAAAATACTATATACCGTCTTAATTGCGCTTCAACTCTGGCAAGAACCTCATAGGCATCAAAGGGTTTAGGCACAAAATCATCTGCACCAAGTTTTAACACATCTATTTTTATATCTTGCCCTGGTTTTGCAGATATAACTATAATTGGCACTGTATTAATTTTTCTTATATGAGTTATAAGTTCCTCTCCAGTTACCCCTGGCAGCATTAAGTCAAGTAAAACCAATTGAAACTCATACTGTTCAAAGCACATCTTAGCTTCAGAGCCTGAATAGGCACACCTAACATTATATCCATTTTTGCTTAATATTTTATACAAAAGATTATTTATATCCGCATCATCTTCTGCTACCAATATATTTATTTTTTCCTTCATAAAGTGATCCTCCTAAACCGTCTATTAAACTTTACCTTTTAAATCAATATTTTCCTATAAATATATTATATTAAAAAAGAAAAGACATGTATATATGCTGATTCTATACATATCTTTTAATGGCCTTTTTCTAAGGAATTTTAATTGATAAACTAAGTATGAACTGGTTGAGTGTAATTATTGAAAAATACTGCTGCTAAACTAAGAGAAGATTTATTTAAACTAACTGAAGATTGTAATTTATAGATTAATTATGGTAAAAAATAGAGCTGTCATACTATAGTACGGCAGCTCCATTTTAATATTTTTATTATATTTTAAACTTTTTAATTACCTCATCAAGTTGCTCTGCCAAAGTCTCCATTTCCTCTGCTGCTTTAACTACATTATTAAGTACTATAGTTTCTTGTTCTGATGATGCACTAACCTGTTGAGCTGCAGACGCCGTATCCTGTGATATACTTGAAACCTGTGTTATATTTTGTACCACTGTTTCCTTGTCCAGGTTTACCTTTTGTAATTCATCACTTACCTTGGACACATTTTCTTCTAATAAGTACGCTGCATTTTGTATCTCTTCAAAAGAACTAGTAGTTTCTTCAACACTTTTACTTGTATCACTACCAATTTGTCCAGTATAATTCATTTTTTCCAAAACAGCTTGTACGCTATTTTTTATTTGGCTTACAATATTATTTATTTCTTCAGCAGATTTTCCTGACTCTTCTGCTAAAGTTCTTACTTCTTCTGCAACTACTACAAATCCCTTTCCAGCCTCTCCTGCACGAGCAGCCTCTATACTAGCATTTAATGCCAATAAATTAGTTTGTTCAGTAATTTGCTTTATGCTTTCCGTTATTTCATTAACTTTCTGAGAATTTTCAGCTAGTATTTTTACCTCTTCTAGAACTTCTTTGTTCGAATTAGAAGTTTTATCAAAATTATCCTTCAATTTATTTATATCTTTTAATCCCTTTTCAGTTAAAGCTCTCACTTTCTTAGATGACCCATTCATGTTTTTAGAATCCTCAATACACCTATTTACCTTTTCTCCAAGTTCACCAAAAACCCTTGAACTGATTTCTGCCAATTCTGCATGCGCTGATGTACCATCTGCTATTGACTGAATAGATTTTGAAACTTTTTCGCCTATATCATTAGATTCTTTACATATTCCTAATAACCTTTCTGCTGAATATCTAATCTTTGTAGAATTTCCCATAGTATCTCTTAATATTACAACTATCTCTTTTATCATTAGATTTAGAGAATTTATTATGGATTCAATTTCATAACTAGATTTTGATTCTTCGTTTAAGGTGTTTGTGAAATCACCTTCACTTAGATTTTTCAATGTATCAACAAGTTTTTCTATAGGCTTTGTAATTGATTTAGAAAACTTACTTCCAATAATTAATGCTAGTACTATTATAGCTAATGCTACTAATAATATTAGAGTTATTCCTGCATTCATTTCCCCTGAAAATTCCGATGCAGGTACAAGTCCAACTATAGTCCATCCAGTTTCAGAATTTTTATGATTGTACACAATATATCTTTGCCCGCTTATTTCTTGTATCGAACCTGATTTCTCTGGTTTTATAACCTCACTAATCCAATTTTCGCTTTTTAAATCTTTTCCTACGAGTTTTGCATCCTTATGGGCAATTATCCTTCCTTCTGCATCAACTATAGCTGCAAAACCGGAATTACCTATTTTTATATTTGAAACATCTTGTGAAAGTTGTGTAAGCTTTATATCTATACCAGCTACACCAACAATACTTCCATTTTCAGTATCCTTTACCGCCTTTACATAGCTTATACAGTATTGTCCTTTATTAAATGCATCTTCATAAGGTTGTACAAGATGTGTTTCTCCATTCTTTGAAACTGCATCTGAATACCATTGTCTTTTTCTTGGATCATATCCTGCCGGTAAATCTTGTTTAGGTTGCACAATCATTCTTCCATCATTTACTCCCAAATATGCACAACTAACAATTTTATGAGTAGTTGTAAAAGCATTTAGAGATGCTAATAACCATTTTTCACAATCAGGATTTTTCAGTACAGATAAAGCATTTGGATCCTTTGATATCATATCAACAGATTCTCTACTGCTTTTATCTAATGATTTAACATTTTCATCGATTTTCCCAAGATTAGTATTTATATAGTAGGTAAACATATTATTAAAATTTTTTCTTATAGTATAATACCCAAAAGAACCTATTATAATTAAAGGAATTAATGCCATAAATAATAGTATTCCTATAATCTGATGATTAAGCTTTATTTTTTTCATTGCAACAACACCCTCACCTTCTTAGCATGTTTCATATACTAAATTTAAGCCTATTTATTACATATAATATCATAAATTTCTATAAAATACTATATTCTCAATTTTTGAATCAGAATATTCTTGCAAAATATTACTTTCTTTAAATTGCAAATGTAAACATAAAGCACCAAAAACTATTTTCTTGGTGCTCACAATTTAATTATGCATTGCAATATTATAGAATATACTTTTTATTAGCTTCCACCTTTAAAATTTTTGTTCCCTTTTACTGCCTTCTTACATAATATGATACTGTGTAAAAAATTTATAGATATGTACTTTTAAAAGAACAAAATTTATTTAAAAATACATCAAAATATTTTATTAAATTTTGTAACACTTTTTTGTCTTCTGCATAATATGATACTGTGTAGAAAATTTTATGGAGGTATGTTAATGTATAGAACTGATGATCAGGAACTTGATCAAACTCTTAGTCAAGATTTAGAGGATACTCGTCACCATCATAAGCATCATAAACATCATGGTCATGAAATGTGCTGTCCTATGATGTACTGTTGTCCTATGATGCCATACCAAATGATGCCATCACAGGTTTCTCCTGCTCAAATGATGCCTACTAAAATGATGCCTGAACAAATGCAACCATATCAGATGGAATTTAAAGAAAAATGCAAATGTGGAGACTATATGAAATATAGAGATGATGATGACAGCGATGACGATGAAGAGTTTAGACAATATTATAATAGACCTAGACCTAGACCTTATTATAATAATTATTTTCCATATCCATTCTATCCATTTTATCCATACTATAATTATTATCCTTATCATCATCATTACTATAACCATTATTAATAAAATATATACCTATTGTGTAAGTGAACTTAATAAGAATAGCTGCAGCTTAGGCTTCAGCTATTCTTATTGTTTTTTCCTTTCAAAAACACTCTTTCCATTTATAATTCTTGTCCTTACCTTGCTATTCACATCCGTTTTTCACAACCTTTAAGCAATTATTACTATTTTAGTACAAACATAAAAATCTATTCGCAGGTTACTCTATATAATGTATGTTATGTCGATAATTTTGCATTTATATATGAACATCAATCATATGTTTAATTAGCATAATATTGATCTAGGAGGTACTATTATGAAGAAAATTGCAAGTATTGTAGCCGCAGCGTTAGTAACTTGTTCTATTTCCGCCTGTGGAAATAGAAATACTACTTATAGAACCCCGGGAACTAATCAAGGTGGAACAAATATTGGTATAAATCAAGGTAATTATAATACTGGGATGAACACTACCACAACGTACAGAGATGGAATTTATCTAGGTGAAGGTAATAAGAGTTCAATGGGAAATCAAGCAGCTATAGTTACAATTAGTAGTGGAAAAATCACCGACGTTGTACTTAAAACAATTGATGCTAAAGGAAAAGAAACTCCTTATACCACCGGTGGTAATGCAGGTACTACCATGGGAGGTACAACAACTGACATTACTAGAGGAACTGTAGGCGGCAATCCTGTAGGTGGCAGTAATACAGGTACTACTGTAAGGACTCCTGCAGACGGAACTATGACTGGAAGTACTACTGGTCCAACTATAACGACCAATCTTGCAAGAGTTAGAAGAGACTTAGCAAACGCCGTAGTTTCACAACAGACTCATAATGTTAATATTGCTAATGCTGGAAATGACGCTAATTCTGTTGCCAACTGGAAGTTAGCTATAAGCAGAGCTTTAGATAGTGCTAGAAGATAATAATTTGAGAGGAACTGTTCGTCCGACACTTAACTTATACGCAAGGATATATTGACATTCAGGAAGGTACATTTAAATGCTTTTTTTATAAGTATTAACAAAAATAAAAGTTACGATTATTTCTGCATAGCTCACATTCTTCACTACAGGAGACGTCTTCGTAGTGAAGAATGTAGTTTGCTATCAATATTTCATTTGCTACTTCTACAATGTGTCCTTAATACTAATATCTCCACTTTCAGTAAACTTGACTACGTTGCTTATAAGCTTATTTAGCACCTGCTGCAATTTGCTTGGATTACCTACCAAATAATTGAGTATATTGTTGGTGTACCTTCTTGATCAAAAATTACTTTATTACAAGCAAACCTGTTGATGTTTTTTTACTTTTCTTTATATGTAATAGCAATCTCCATTCTTTCTTCATCACAAAATTCTAAAGGCACACATACTATTACAGATTTAGCGATACTAAACTGCATATTTTCACCTGTTAGTACCGTTGGCGGAGTAATATCTATATCCATATTATTCTTATAAAAGATATTGGATGTGTTACCTAATATCATATTACAAAGTTCTGCTATTGCACTTTTTGCTATTTCATCTAATTCTGGTACAAGCATCCCTCCCATCATAGCTGATGCTATTTTACATGCCAAAGTTCTTTTTAGAGATATTATAACACTTCCTTGTATCGCACCTGTAATGCCAATCATAACCACTACACTATTGGCCATATAAGGTATATCCTTAATATATATCTTTCCTAAAACTGGATTTAATCCTGTTGTTTCTGCTATAACGTTTCTGCTAGCTTCTATAAATGGATTTATATATTCAACTTTCATATATTAACTTCCCTTCCCATATATTTCGTCCTTGGGTTATTATTTATTTTAATCCAAGCTTTTCCATTGTAGCTACCAATTCATTTAAATCGATAGGTTTAATCAGGTGTGCTTCTAGACCTGTCTGAAAAGAATCACTAATATAGTTAACATTTGCTAAAGCTGTCACAATTATTACTTTAGCACGATTTGAACCTTCAATTCCTCTAATATTTTCAAACTCTCTTATTGATTTTAATGCCTTAATACCATCAACCCTTGGCATCATTACATCAAGACAAACCAGATCATAAGGTTTTTCCATGTCTAGTGCCATTATATATGCTTCTACAGCCTCAATTCCATCAATAGTAACATCACATTCTCCATACGCTGAAAGAAACTTTTGCATAAGTTTTCTACTTGCAAAATCATCCTCTGCTATTAATATCCTCATTCTAATCCTCCCTTTGTATACTTTATTTAATCTCTTATCTGCTATTACAAGTGAAGCATTATTTGTTCATATATACTGGACAGTGGAACTTGAACATCTGCTAATCCAGCCTCAAAAACAACCTTGGGCATTCCATAAACTATGCATGACTCCTCCGCCTCAACAATAACATAACCATTGTTTTCTTTTACACTTTGACATCCTATCAGCCCATCATTACCCATTCCAGTTAAAATTACGGAAATCAATCTATTCCCAAATAATGGTGCTGCAGAGTTTAGTGTTACATTTATGGATGGCTTATACAAGGTTTCTATAGGCGAATAGTCCTTAACCTTAAAAATAATCTTATTTTCTTTATCATGTTCAAAATATGTTTGGAATCCTGAGGGTGCGATATATATATTACCAACCTCTAAAAAATCTCCGTCTTCAATTTCTTTAACCTTAAGATTGCATATTGTGTCGAATCTTTCTGCAAGAGGTTTTGTAAAACCTGGTGGCATGTGCTGCAGTACTACAATGGGCACCTCTAAGTCTCTTGGGAATCTTGGCAAAATTGATTGTAACGCTGACGGACCTCCAGTAGAACATCCAATTATTACAAAATTTCTCTTTTTAACAGGATTGCTCTTATCTATTTCTTGAAGATCAAGCTTCTTTGTTTCCAAAATCCCATTATTAGTTTGGACTTTTCCACTTGCTGCAATTGCCCGCAATCTATCTAAAAACTCACCTATAACTTCCTCATTTGCCTCTTCACCAATAAGTGATTTTTTCAAAAAAAAATCTACTGCTCCCTTTTCTAATGCTTCTAAAGCTAATTGTGCACCTTGCTCCGTATGATTGCTTAACATGACCACAGGAACAGGACTACTTTTCATGATTTCCTTAAGTGCATCTATTCCATTAAGTTCTGGCATCTCGACATCCATAGTTATTATATCTGGTTTTAACCTTTGTGCCTTTTCAATAGCGTCAATGCCATTCCTTGCAATACCGATAATGAAGAACTGAGGGTCCTTTTCTATAATAAGACTAATGCACCTTCTCATAAAGGAGGAATCGTCAACAACTAGAACTCCACACTGTTTCATACTTATATTTCTCCCTTCTTATAATAAAAATTTGAAGGGGTATAAATGGTTTCAAAACCAGGATTTATACTTGTAATAGTTTCTGCATGACCTAAGAATAAATACCCCTGTGGATTTATAATATCATAAAAAGAGCTTGCAACTTTTTTTATGGATTCTAAATCAAAATATATAAGCACATTCCTGCAAAGAATTATATCTACTTTTCCTATTTCTGCTTTCATGTTTTTATCAAACATATTAAGGTGCTTAAACTTAACTAGTTTTCTTATATCCTCTTTAACTTTATACTCCTCATCTAGTTCATCAAAATATTTTTCAATCATCCCTTCAGGCATTTTTCTAAAGGATAGGGATTTCTTATTGTATAGCGCACCTTGAGCTTTGCTTAATACTTTCTTATTTATGTCTGAAGCTATTATCTCAACTGACCCTTCACTAAATAAATTACTCTCCTTTACCATCATAGCTAGAGTATAAGGCTCTTCTCCACTTGAACAGGCAGCACACCAAATTCTTAGTGGATTATAGGAAGTGCGATCTTTAAACTTTGGATATATAGTGTTCTGTAATTCCTTTAGCAAATTTTCTTCCCTAAAGAAATAAGTTTCATTTACTGTAACTAATTCTATAAGTATATCTTTCTCTTTATTGTCGCTCTTAACATAGCCACAATATTCCCATAAGCTCAAATTAAGTTCTTTAAGTCTGCTTGATATTTTTGATTCCAGTGAAGGCAGGTTTTTTAAGTAGTCAATACAACAAAATTCATAAATGTATTCTGCCAACTGCTGTAGTACAATGTTATCCATGATATGATTTTACCCTCCACTTATATAGAATTTTATACTAGAGAGAAGCTCTCTCTAGTATAGCCAAACTTACTTACCTTTCATTTACTAGCTCTTCTAAAATTCCTTTAATTTCTATAGAGTAACTTGAAAGTTCCTTTGTTACATTTCCAGTTCTTTCTACATCCTTAATGTTTGAGTTTACTACTCTATTAATATCTCTAATATGACTTGCAAGCTGTTCTACTTCCTTTGCTTGAACCTTAGTTGCAGAAGTTACTTCCCCTGCCTGTTCTGTCACATTCTTTACATTTTTTATAAGTTTTTCTGATCCTTTAGACTGCTCTTTCATTGCCCAGGTTATCTTCTTAATCTCGTCTCTTGAACTGCTTACTCCCTTTATTATGTCTTCTACTCCTACAGCTTGTTCCTTTGCAGCCTGTGTTACTTGAGCTGCTTGTTTTGTGACATTTTCAATAGAAATTATTATGTTTTGTCCTTGTCTTGCTTGTTCTTTGACAGCTATAGCAACTTGTCTTGCTTGCTCCCTGGAATTCTCTACTCCTTTAATAACCTCGTCCACTCCCTTGGCTTGTTCCTTTACTGCTAAAGTCACTTGTTCTGCTTGCTTCGTCACATTCTCAACAGAAACAACAATATCTTTACCTTGTTTAGCCTGCTCTTTCACTGCTGCTGTTATTTGTCTTACCTGCTCCCTTGCATTTTCTACTCCTTTAATAACTTCGTCTACTCCCTCCGCCTGCTCTTTTACGGCCCAAGTAACTTCTGCTGTTTGCTTTGTTACATCTTTAATTAACCTTGCAATGGATCTTCCTTGTTCTGCTTGGATGACCATAGCTTCTGTGATTTGTTTTACCTGCTCTCTAGAATTTACTACTCCCTTAATAACCTCTTCTACTCCACTCGCTTGCTCTTTTACTGCTTGTGTTACTTGTGTAGTTTGTTCCGCTACATTCTCTACTGCTATAACTATATTCTGTCCTTGCTTAGCCTGCTCTTTTACTGCTTGTGTTACTTGCCTTACTTGTTCTCTTGCGTTTACAACTCCTTTTATTACTTCTTCTACTCCAATAGCTTGCTCTTTTACTGTCTGTGTTACTTGAACAGTTTGATCTGTTACATTTTCTACTGCTGCAACAATGTTTTTTCCTTGGCTCGCCTGTTCTTTTACTGCTACTGTTATTTGTCTTACCTGCTCTTTAGCGTTTACTACTCCTTTTATTATTTCTTGAACTCCAGCAGCTTGCTCTTTCGTTGCTTGAGTCACCTGCGCAGCTTGATTGGTTACATTTTCTACAGACCTTACTATTTCCTGACCCTGCTTAGCTTGCTCTTTAACAGCTACAGTTATCTGCCTTACCTGTTCTCTTGCATTTGCAATTCCCTTTATTACTTCATCTGCTCCTGCTCCCTGTTCCTTTACAGCTAAAGCAACTTCAGCTGCCTGCTTAGTCACATTCTCAACGGCTATGACGATATTTTGTCCTTGATTCGTCTGTTCTTGCATAGCTATATTTATTTGTCTAACCTGTTCTTTAGCATTTGCTACACCTTTTATTACATTTTCTACACTTACTGCCTGTTCTTTAGTAGCTGATGTAACCATAGTTGCCTGATTTGTTACATTTTTCATAGCTTCAAGTATTTCTATACTGCCTCTATTTTGACTTTCTGTAGCTACTGTAATCTCTTTAATTTCGCCACTTACTTTTTCTATACCACCAACTATTTTGTCTATTACTGTTCCTACTTCATTACTTAGCTTTGTTCCATATTCAACCTTTTCTGTTCCTACTTCAATTGCTTTAATTGCATTTGTAGTTTCACCTTGAATACCTTTTATAAGATCTGATATTTCTTTAGTAGCAGAAGCACTTCTTTCTGCTAATTTCCTCACCTCATCTGCAACTACAGCAAAGCCCTTACCATGTTCTCCAGCTCTTGCAGCTTCGATTGCTGCATTAAGTGCCAGTAAATTCGTTTGATCCGCTATATCATCTATAACATCAATAATACTTCCTATCTTATCTGAGCTTTTGCCTAGGTTAATAATAACATCTTCTGCTTTATGTATTACATCTGAAATTTCTTTTATAGCAACTAGTGTACTTGATACAGCAGTTTGTCCATTTTTCGCATCCTCTTGCACCATTTCACTCAGCTTATTTACGTTTTGTGCATTTTGTGCAACTTGACTTATAGAAGCAGCCATATTTTCTACTGTTTTATAAGTATCAGCTGAAGATTTCTGTAGCTCCACCGCATTTCCTGCAACCCCTTGTATAGAATGCCCCATTTCTTCGATAGAAGCTGATATCTCTTCAACAGACTTTGCTGTGCTTTCACTATTTCCTGCAACTTGCTCTATAGATGCAACTATCTCCTGAACAGCTGCAGCTGACTCATCTGCAGAACCCTTTAAGCTTTCAGCATTGCCTGCCACACCTTTTATGGATTTTCCCATCTGTTCTATAGATGAAGAAATTTGCTCTACTGAGCTTGCTGTACTTTCACTATTTCCTGCTACCTGCTGAATAGATGCAACCATTTCCTGTACTGCTGCAGCTGACTCATCTGCAGAACCCTTTAAGCTTTCAGCATTACCTGCTACACCTTGAATTGTCTTTCCCATTTGTTCAATAGCGGCTGATATTTGCTCTACTGAACTTGCTGTACTCTCACTGTTTCCTGCAACTTGTTCTATAGAAGCTACTATTTCCTGTACTGCTGACGAAGTTTCTTCAGCTGAGCCTTTTAAGCTTTCAGCATTACCTGCTACTCCTTTTATGGACTTTCCCATCTGCTCTATAGAAGTTGATATCTCTTCAACAGACTTTGCTGTGCTTTCACTATTTCCTGCAACTTGTTCTATAGAAGCTACTATCTCTTGTACTGCTGACGAAGTTTCCTCAACAGAACCTTTTAGACTTTCTGCATTGACTGCCACACCTTTTATAGATTTTCCCATTTGCTCTATGGATACTGATATCTGTTCTACGGAGCTTGCTGTACTTTCACTGTTTTTTGCCACTTGCTCTATAGAGGTAACCACTGAATTCATTGTGTTTGATGCTTCTTCAGCTGTGCTCTTAAGCCCCTCTGCATTAACTGCCACACCCTTTATGGACTTTCCCATTTCTTCAATGGAGGCCGATATTTGTTCTACAGAACTTGCTGTACTTTCGCTATTCCCTGCAACTTGCTCTATGGAAGCTACTACTTCCTGTATTGCTGCTGTACTTTCCTTAGCTGATGAAGTTAGACTTTCTGCATTACCTGCTACTCCTTTTATAGACTTGCCCATTTGTTGTATGGATACAGAAATCTCTTCTACTGATTTAGAAGTACTCTCACTATTTCCTGATACCTGCTCTATGGAAACAACTATCTCTTGAACCGCAGCAGAAGACTCTTCAGCAGAGGCTGCTAGACTCTCTGCATTTCCAGCTACTCCTTTTATGGATTTCCCCATTTGTTCGATGGAAGCAGATATTTGTTCTACAGAACTTGCCACACTTTCGCTGTTACCAGCCACCTCATTAATTGAAATTGCCACTTCTTCTAAGGAATTTTTTGATTCCTTAGCAAGATTATTTAACTGTTCAGCATTTCTTACTACTCCAGCTATAGAACTTGCAAGTTCTTCTGTCATGGAATTTGTGGATTCAACAGAGGAAGCCTGCTCACTTGTTCCTTTAGTTACTTGGTCCGTTATTCCAGATAAATCCTTTAATTTTTCGTCTAATCTTTTTGCAGTAGTGAATACACTATGTACTTTATTTGTAACTCCTGAAGATTTCATAAATTTTATCGCCATATTTTTATTAAAATTCCCCACTAAATCGCCTCCGTTATTTCATTATTTTTAATTATAGTATCATTATTATTTGATTCGGTTTTTAATCCTATGTTTTCTCTTATAACTTTACTATTAATTATTCTTGACAGACCTAGAACATCTAAGATACAGGCTACACTGCCGTCTCCAAGTATTGTTGCTCCTGAAATACCTTCAACCTTTCCTATATAAGCTCCCAAAGGTTTTACTACTATTTCTTGATTCCCAATTAATTTGTCAACTACGACTCCAAATCTTTTTTCAGCGGTTCCTAAAATTACAATAAATATATTCTTCTTACTTTTCATTCTTGGAAGTTTAAAATAGTCGTGAAGCCATATTAGTGGTAGTACTTTATCTCTTATTATAACGATGGACTGCTTCTTTACAGATTCTATTTCGCTTACAGGCTTCCTTACTATCTCAACTATGTTGCTCATTGGAAGTGCATAGGTTTCATTATGTATTTTGACTAATAGACCTGTGAGTATTGCTAGAGTTAAAGGAAGCTTTATAGTAAACTTTGTACCTTCTCCCTCTTTTGTTTCAACATAAATCATTCCGTTTAGCTTATCAATATGATTTCTCACTATATCCATACCTACGCCTCTTCCTGAGACGTCACTAACATTTTCTGCTGTTGATAGTCCTGTTTCAAATATCAAATTGACTACTTCACTTTGAGATAAAGTTTCTGCCATTTGCGCAGAAACTACATTCTTTTTTATTGCAGATTTTTTTATTTTCTCTAAATCCAGACCTGCACCATCATCTTCTATAGTGATAATGACGTGATTCTCTTGATGAAAAGCTCTTATTTTAAGGAAACCCTTAGATGGTTTCCCTTTACCTTCACGAATTTCAGTTGTCTCTATACCATGGTCTAAGGAGTTTCTTACAAGATGTATAAGTGGATCTGTAATATCTTCTATTATAGTTCTGTCCATCTCAGTATCTCCACCTTCAAGGATTAACTCCACCTCTTTGCCAAGAGACTGACTTAAATCCCTAACTACTCTTGGAAAACGATTGAATAACTGCTGTACTGGAAGCATTCTCGCTTTCATTACACTCTCCTGAAGCTCGCTGACTACTCTTGATACATGGTTAGAGATTCCCATTAAGTCGTCTACTGTACTATCCTTTATGTATCTATTATGAAGAATACTTCCAACCTGAGCTATTCTAGTCTGCTCAATAACCATTTCTCCAACTAAATTCATCATCTGTTCTAGTCTTTCAATATCAACTCTAACAGTCTGGGAGATTCTCTTCTCATTATGTTCTACCTTACTTCTTGAGAGTCCATCCTCTGCATTATCTACTTCAACTTTCCTATCTTTTTCAGATACATCAAGCTTGAAAGGTGTTGCCCTTACTTCTTCTACATCCATTAATTCATCTTTCGCTTTTGACTCAAGCTCCTTTATATCTAAATCTGTAGTAATTAAATAATTTATTAATGTAACCTCTGAATCATCGGGCAATTCAAAAACATTGGGCCTCGAAGCAATAACGCTTCCCATTTCATTTAGAGTATTTAGTATAAGGCATGCTCTAGTTGCCTTCATAAGGCTCTCTTCAGCTATTTTAACCTTACAAACAATACAATTGTCTCCTTCTAAAATGGCTCTTTCCAGAATGTTTTTATCTTTATCAACTAAGTTAAACATTCCCTGTACCAAAATATCTTCACCTGAGGTTTTTTTAATTTCAGTTTCTTCCGATTTACTTTCTGCTGTTTTTTTACTTGGCTTAATTCCTAATACTCCCTTTAATTCTTCCACTAAATTCGAGATATCTATTTTTGTACTGTTTTTATTCTGAGCAAAGTCATCCTTAAGAAGTCTTAAACAATCTAGACATTTAAAAAGCGAATTAATAATAGTCCTATCTACAGTCAGTAAATTGTTCCTGATTTTATCCAAAACATTTTCCATCTCATGAGTAAGATCTTTCATCTTATCATATCCCATTGTAGATGAAGATCCCTTTAAAGTATGTGCAACTCGAAATATTTCTTGTACAACTTCTTGGCTTTCCCCTGTCTCTTCTAATTCTAGGATGCCTTCCTCAAGAAACTGAAGTTGTTCTTCTACTTCATCTAAAAATGCTCTAATCATTTCAGAACTCTCGTATACCGAAGACATGTTGCACCCTCCTATTCATACAATACTACATCTATCTTTAATAGACTTACCACACCTTCATCCGTAATCCCTAAACCCTCAAAATATTCTCCCTCAATTCCTGTTACCATTTCAGGTGGTGGTTGAATATCCTTAAATTTTATAACCTGATTAACCTTGTCTACAATTACACCAATCATTTCTTCTCTACTTTTCACAACAACTATTCTTGTGGACTTGGTGCTAGTATAATTAGGTAATCCAAATCTTTTATGAAGATTAACCACCGGAATGACTTTTCCTCGTAGATTAATCACACCATCTAAAAAGCTTTTACTGTTATGTACTGGAGTGATTTGCTGCATTCTTATAATTTCATAAACATCACTGATTTTTAAGGCATACTTTTCATTAGCTAGCTCATATGCAATAAACTGAATATCCAGTAAATCATTCATAATTCTCCTCCGTATAATAAATTCAAGTTGAGTTCTATAACTTACTTAAAGTTTGAATTACATAGTCCTCCTTGTAGGGTTTTACTACAAAACCTTTTGCCCCAATCATAACTGCCTTTTTAACCCATGATTCTTGCCCTAAAGCTGAAATCATGACAACCTTAGCATTGGGATCTTTACTTTTAATTGCTCCAAGGGCCTCAACACCGTCCATTTTGGGCATTGTAATATCCATAGTTACAATATCCGGTTTTAAAACAAAATATTTTTCAATCGCTTCTAATCCATCTGAAGCTTCACCAACAACTTCAAACCCATTTTTCTCCAGCATTGCCCTAAGTGAAATTCTCATAAATACAGCATCATCTACTATAAGAATCCTTTTCATGTTTACACCATCCTACTCATATTATTCCTGTACATTACCGATATAATTTTAAAATTATCTCTAAAGTATTCATAGCTCTTTCTTTCAAAGGAAAATTAAATTTACTCATTCTCCACTTTAGTATTATTTCTCTAATTGAACCTAGTATTATATCTGTAAGAACTTCACTATCGATATCAGTTCTTAACTCTCCAGCTTTCTTTCCTTTTTCAATATAATGCATAATAAGATTTGACCTGTCATTAAATATTCGTTTACTCTTTTCGCCTATATTTCTCTCATGTTCTAAAGTTTCCTGTATAACAACTAAAGCAGTAATCGCTGGGTAGTTTTCATAGTATTCAATCATCATTTTAAAAAAAAATTTGATACTATCCTCAGACGACAACCTGCTTATCTCTATAGACTCTTTGATACTATCATCAAACTTTGCGTAATAATCCAACGCCCCTAAAATAATATCCTCTTTACTTTTAAAATGCTTGTATAATGTACCATCAGAAATTTCTTGCCGCCTTGTTATTTCTTTTGTCGACAGTCCTTGAAATCCCAAATCACTTATAATTTCAATGGCTGTAAGTATAATTCTTTCCTTTCTGCTTATGAAGAACTTCATACAAAACCTCCTACGTAGGCTATCTAGTAACCACTCGCTTTCCTTCATTATAAAAATAATATATAATTTTGTCAATATTTCTAAAAATTTATCAATTGACATCAAAATATGCCTTGATAAGATGTCTTGTCACAGACCATTGTAAATCTTAGCTTTAATTTTATCAAAAGCATAAGCAACCGAAGGCTGCGGAATTCTCTGAAACAGACTTCGGTTGCTTACTTTAAATTTTTCAATCTATATTCTAACGCTAGGTAATCTCTGAACTAAACTTTTTTATTCTACTATTTTTCTTATTGTCTCCTTCCATCTCTCAAGTTTTTTAATAGAGAGTTTAACAGTTTCAACTAAAACTTCTATGCTTTTAAATGGTTCAAGTATATAATCATTTGCTCCAAGCTCTAGAGCTTGTATTACGTTATCCATTGTAGAGTGCTCAGATACCATTATAACTTGTGTAAGTGCATCGTAGAATTTAACTTCTCTCAGCAAATCTATGCCGTTCATATGCGGCATTCCAACATCTATAATTACAACATGGTATTTTTCACTTTTAAATTTATCTAATGCTTTTAAAGAATCAGTACAGGTTTCTACACTATACCCTTCTGTAATTAAATTTTCTGTTATAGAATTAATGGTTTCTTCTTCATAATCTACTATTAGTATTTTGTAGCCTTTTCCCATATTTTTTATTGCCCCCCTATTACTTTAATATAAAGTCATTACCTGTCACAGCCTCAAGTTCTTTAATATATTGCTTTATGTCCTCAATAACTGCTATTGATTCAATAATGTTATACAATCTTTTTCTGTAATGACCACCATTTATTATATATAATTTAATACCTTCCTCGGCAAAACTTTTATGAAGTTGTATTAATTTTTTCAATTCATCAGTTTCCAATATTTTTACTTTACTAATATCAATGGCTACATATTTAAAGATAGTTCTATTAAGCTTATCAGATAACTCACTTAATCTCTCAACCTTTACTCCTTCTGAATTTAACTTAATATACTTAAAAATTAATTTATTTTTAAAGGTTTCATATATCCTTTCTGTAAGACATATGTGTAAATTATATAAGTCTTCTAATATACTTAAAGAATCTTTACTATCTATTGTAATAGCTGAGAGTAACAGTTTTAAAAATGCTCTTATTTCCTTTATTAATGTCTGAATTTCTACATTTAAATTCTTTATTTCCAGCAACTTTTTATTTTTTTCACTAAGTTTAACTATTCTTAATTTTTCTTCATAACTGTAACGTATTTCTGTAAAACCAGTCCTAAGTTCTAAAAAACAGCTTAATACCTCTAGTAATGATTTTACTTCCTCCTGAGATAAATTCATTTCAAACTTACTCAAATATTCATCAGTTATATTTGTTACACTTATTTTTTTCACATTTACAAAGTCAATACTGTTATATAACATTTCAATATCTACTTCAGTATTGAATATACATTCATATTTATCAATTAATTTACTGCTTTCTGAAGTTGTCATAAATTCTAATGAAGGATTAGAATACATAATTTTACCTATTTCACTCATCGCATTTATTATCATAAATCTTGTGACACTTTGCATTATATCACTAGTATTCAGTGTCACTCTTACAAAATATGTATTTGAATATTCTTTTGGAATATTATTTTCTATTTCTAGCTTGTAAATATGCTCTTTTTCAAGTTTTAGAGCTTTTTCATTTGTATATCCGTTAATTCTACTTCCAATATTATCCATAAGTATTAGAACATCCTGCGATCTTTGGATTGCCGTTTGATTGATTTCCTCTCCATAACTCTCTCTACGTAAATTAAATAAAGTCACAATTTCATCTACAGCTGCAAAACAACAAGCTAACACTTCACTGTCCAATTCTATCTTTCCTTCACGGGCATAGTTTAGTATATCCTCAAGTTTATGAGACAAAGTTGAAATTTCTCTAAAATCTAAAGTAGCTGAACTACCTTTTATTGAGTGTATGCATCTAAAAAGTCCATTAAGCTCTTCTGCAGAATATAATTTTTCAAGTCCTATCAAATGTATTTCTGCTTGTTCCAAAAGTTCCTTCGTCTCTTCAAAAAAAACATCTAATAAGGTATCCACCTTTATCACCTGCCTTATGTTATGAACCTTATTGATTTAGCCTAGAGCCATTTTCATAATATCACTTGGATTTAGTATTATTACCACCTGCCCATTTCCAAGCAAGGTTGAACCTAAAATCCCTTCTATAGCTGATAAATAGTCTGTTAGTGGCTTTACTATAAATTCCTGTTCGTTTAGAAGTTTGTCTACAATGATCCCTACTTTATCTATGCCATTAGAAATTATAACAGCATTTAATTCTTCTAAATCCTCATTAACTCCTTTTAACATAAGAATTTTCTTAAGCCACTCTATTCCAATTACTCCTCCACGCAAATAAGCGAAGTGTTTTCCAGCGAATTCATATATATTTTCTTTTGATATTTTTACAGTCTCAACTACATTTTCAATAGGTAAAATATATTTTTCTTTCTCAATTTCTACTAGAAGCCCCCTAGATACTACAAGGGTAAGTGGTAACTTTATTGTGATTTTAGTACCATTACCAATTTCACTATCAATGGATACCACACCATTAATCTTGGTTATATTGCTTTTAACTACATCCATCCCTACCCCTCTTCCAGATATTTCAGTTACTTTTTTTGCTGTACTAAACCCTGGCAAAAATATTAAATTTAAAAGTTGATTTTTACTCATTTTTTCTGCCTCATCAGCTTTTATAAATCCTTTATCTACAGCCTTCTGTCTAATTTCCTCATGATTTATACCTTTACCATCATCCTCAACTTCTATATATACATATTTATTTTTATTGTAAGCTCTAAGATAAATATTCCCTTCTTGATTTTTACCTTTTTTTACTCTTTCTTCAATACTTTCAATTCCATGATCTGCGGCGTTCCTTATAATATGAACCAGCGGGTCACTCATTTGTTCTATTATGCTTTTATCAATTTCTGTTGTTTCTCCTTCTGTTATTAAATTTATCTTTTTATTAGCAGCCTGCGATATCTCTCTTATTATTCTTGGCATCTTCTGAAACACAGATTTAATTTCTATCATTCTTATAGACATAATATTACTCTGTAATTCATTTGATATTCTATTAACCGAAGCTCCTATTTCCTTAACTTCCTTTGCAAGCTCTGGTATGTTATAATCCATGCTTATTTTCTTTGAAATGTGCATAAAGGCATTCTTTGTTATCATGAGTTCTGCGATCATATCCATCATTGTATCAAGCTTTTTCTGGTTAACTCTTATACTTTGTAATTGGAGGTTTTTCTTAGAGTCTTCTTTTGAATTTTTATTTTTAACTATTTTTTCTTTCTGGGTATTATTTGGATCCATCATAATGGTTTTTTCAAATGCTTTATTAACTTTACTATTCTTTAAATCTACATCTCTTAAATTGTCTTCATCTCTTGTATCACAATTCTTTTTCATCATATCTTTATTTTGTGATTTTTCTTCTATTATTTCCTTGAGCCTTATAATTAAATCCTTTGAACTTTCTTCATCATTTAAATTGATTTCAAATTTATCTCTATAATCTTCAAGCAAAGCTTCTTTTACTTTTTCCTTCATATGATAGATAAAGTCCCCTAACAAGTCTATACCCTTCATTAAATGATCCATAATATTAGAGTTCATTACTATGTCCTTATTTTTAATCTTATAGATTACCTGCTCAATGGCATGACTTAATTTTGTAATAATTGAAACCCCCAAGAAAGAAGCCCCTCCTTTAATACTATGAATCCTTCTTAATATATTATTGATTAGCTCCATATTATTTGAAGCTGTTTCTAACTTTAAAAGCTCCTTTTCAAGAGCACCTAAATCTTCTACAGCCTCTTTTGTAAATGAATCTAATATTTTCAAATCTCTATTCTCGAATACATAAATCAAACTTTCCACCCCCTTTTCATATCACTATATATTCTTTAAGGTTTCGAATATACTATAATGCTGCCTATCTTTTGTGCCTTATAGGCAGCAGATATCCTACCTATAGATTCAGAGTGTCCTAGAAATATAAAGCCTCCGCTATTTAAACTATTATAAAAACTATCCACAACCATTTTTCTAGATCTATTATTAAAATAAATTAGAACATTTCTGCAAAATATAAAATCGTAGTTTGTCATTAATTCCATCTCTTCAAAATCAAATAAGTTTAATTTTTTAAATTTCACTGATTTCCTTAGTTTTAGATTTATTAAATACTTGTCTTCTATTTTGGTAAAATATTTGTAAAGATATTCCGGAGGTACTTCCCTTACAGCCCTTTCATCATATATTCCAACTTTCGCTGCCTCTATAACCAGTTCATTTA
The DNA here is from genome assembly GCF_019207025.1 of Clostridium thailandense. Classification (GTDB taxonomy): domain Bacteria; phylum Bacillota; class Clostridia; order Clostridiales; family Clostridiaceae; genus Clostridium_AM; species Clostridium_AM thailandense. The sequence goes on from NZ_JAEEGC010000043.1 coordinate 48,745, forward strand.
TGTCAGATGCAACAATTTCTATATTCCACTTCTCTGGTTCCTCAAGCATTTCTAGCAGTATTATAGCCAATGTATACGGTTCTTCTCCAGTAGAACAAGCTGCACTCCATATTCTTAAATTATAGTCTCCTCTTTTTTGCTTATCTTTTATAATTATTGGCAAAATCTCTTCTGCAAAATTTTGGAACTGTGGGAAATCTCTAAAGAAATAAGTCTCATTCACAGTTAAATCATTAACTAATTTATAAAATTCACTTTCATCCTCAGAAAATCTTATTAAATTATAATACTCCTTAAAATCCTCTATATTCAGATCTGCCATTCTATTTTTTATTCTCTTCTCAACAAAATATTTTTTATTTACTCCATAATTCAAACCTGTTTTCTTAAACACATACTTTACATAATCTTCATACAGCTCATCTAGTAGTATCATTTCACCACTTCCAATCTATGATAGAGCTTTCTTTAGAAATCTTATTATCACCTATTTACGGCCTTTATTATTTCCTCAGGAATTTTATAATAGGGCACAACTATTTCCGCTCCACCTCTCTCAATAGCTTCTCTAGGCATCCCAAATACTACTGAAGTAGCTTCATCCTGTGCAATAGTTATTCCTCCTGCCTTTCTAATTTTAACCATAGAATCTGCTCCGTCATCTCCCATGCCTGTCATAAGTATTCCGATTGTATTTTCTCCACCAAAGCATTCAAGTACTGAATTCATAGTAACATTAACAGAAGGCATAAAAAGAGTTTCTGGATATTCTGTAAGTCTTATCATATATTCATCCTTATACCTACTTTTCCTTACTACAAGTTGAAAGCCTCCGGGCGCTAGAAAGCCTTTTCTATTCAGAATAATATCTCCGCCTTCAGCCTCTTTAAATCCAAAAGGACTTATTGAATCTATTCTTTTAGCAAAGGTACTTGTAAATCTTGGAGGCATATGTTGGACAATTATAATAGCAGCATTTAAGTCTTCTGGTATATCGGGAAGTATTTCCATTAAAGTATTGGGTCCTCCTGTAGATATGCCTATAACTACGACCTTTGATACCGTAGTTGAAATTACTTTTTTGCTTTTGGTAATAACTCTATTATTACTTTTTTTCTGAATCACTTTTTTTATTACATTGTTCTTTTTTGAATATTTATAAGCAGTTATTATCTTTTCTATTATAGTTCTTCCCACATTGTGTAAATCTGCCGAAACAGTGCCTGATGGTTTTGCTATAAAGTCAAAAGCCCCTAGCTCTAAAGCTTCAAAAGTTGTAATTGTTCCCTCTTGAGTGAGGGAACTCAGTACGATAACGGGTATCTCTGGAAACTCGTTTAAAATATACTGCATCGAAGTAAGTCCGTCCATAATTGGCATATTGATGTCCATAGTAATTACATCTGGTTTAAGCTCTCGACTCTTTTCTATGGCATCTACACCATCTCTAGCTGTGCCTATAACCTCTATACTTCTTTCTGTAAGTAGTATTTCTTTTATTAATCTTCTCATTAAAGCTGAATCATCCACCACTAAAACTTTAATCTTTTCTAACAACATAATCACCTTATAATCACCTTTTTTCATGATAATAAACCTAGAAACGGGTAGTTTACTCATAATTTTTTCTGCTTCCATTTCTATATTTTATTATTTTAAATCTCTAATGAAATTGAATTAATTCAATTAAATTCAAAATGATTATCATTCTATTTCCATCATTCAGTTTTCCTATTCCTTCTATATATCTACCATCAATGTTATTTCCTAATATATCTTGAGTGGGTTCGATTTGTTTCTTTTCAAATCTTAATACCTCTGTAACTGAATCAACTATAATACCAGTTTTTTTGTTATCTATATCAACTATAATTATCCTAGTAGAATCTGTTATTTTTTTTTCAGGTAATTTAAATAACTTTCTCAGGTTAAATGCTGGTACTATATTACCTCTTAAATTTACAATACCATCTATAAAATATGGTGCTCTTGGAATTTTAGTTATTGCTGTCATTCTATTTATTTCTTGAATATGATCTATATTCACTGCAAATTCCTCATTTGCTATCTTAAATGTTACAAGCTGCTCCTCATCTATCAATTGCCTTTCTGTAAATTGTAATTGCTCTTCATAATTATTATCTTTTTGCAGCTCCTCTATGTTCTTTAACTTATCTACTTCTATCAGCTTTGTTGGATCTAATAGTATAATTAATCTCTCTCCCTTATTCAATTTTGCCACTCCCTTAAACTGTTCCTCACCATCACTTGAAAATACATTTGGGGGAGGCTGCACGGCACTTTCAGGAATTCGAACAACTTCAGTCACTTTATCAACCATTAATCCGCAAGCCACATTTCCGACATCTACAACGAGTATTCTAGTACTATCTGTAATTTCTTTTTGTTCCATACTAAAATATTTTCTTAAATTTAAAATTGGTAACAAGTTGTTTCTTAAATATACTACTCCTTCTACATATTCCTCTGAACTCGGAACCTTCATAATTTCAGATACTCTTATAATCTCCTTTACCTGCATTATACTTATGGCATATTCTTCTCTGCCTATATTAAAGGAAACTAATTGTTCTTCCTTCACCTTTTCTATTCTAGAATATATATCTATTTCATTTGATGCAAATTCACTATTGTTTAAGTTTAAACTCTGTATCTCCTCTATATTTAAAACCTTTATCAAATCAAGAAGCATAATTAGCCTTCTGCCATTGTTAAGTTTTGCTACTCCATTCAAATAATCCATATTTACGTTTTTCATTAGGCTAGGTGTCTCTTCAATTTCAGAAGAATTTATTCTTATTACCTCCGAAACCTTATCTACAATAACTCCTGTTACCTTTCCATTTATATCAACTACAAGTACTCTGCTATTTTTATCTGTTTCTTTTTTTTCCATGTTAAACCTGGCTCTGCCATCAATAACAGGAAGTACTTTTCCTCTTAAATTGCATACTCCTTCTACATAATAAGGTGCATTAGGCACTTTTGTTATAGCTTCAACTCTGACTATTGCCTTTATATTCATTATGTCAGCTCCAAATTCGTCCCTTCCAATATGAAAAGTAACCAACTGTCTCTCCATATTCTCCATTCCTTTCACTACATATTTTGCAGCTCATCTGCAAGTCCAGATATTTCCTCTATAGCTGCTGCTAGCTGCTGCATTCCAGATGACTGCTCCACAGCTACATTGCTGGCTTCTTCAGTGGCACTAGCTGCCTCTTGTGCTGCAGTTGCAATTTGTTCTACTCCCTTTTTAGCCTGCTCTAGAGCAACCATGTATTCTTCTGCTCCTTTTCCTATTTCATTAACTCTACCTAAAATCACTGTCATTCCTTTTTCGATAATGTTAAGATTTTCAGTAATCTTTTTAGCTTTTTCTACTTCTGAAAAGGATGTTCTGCTAGCAAGTTCTATATCCGCAGCAACTGCTAATATCTGACTTTGTATTGACCTTACTAAATCTTTTATTTTATCTGTATTTTCAGCAGACTCATTTGCTAAAGTCCTTATGTCTTCTGCTACTACAGAGAATCCTCTTCCAAACTCACCTGCTCTAGCTGCTTCTATAGATCCGTTAACCGCTAGCATATTTGTTTGTATAGTTACATTTACTATAGCATCTACAATTTTATCTATCTTCCTGGTAGTTTCCTCTAAATTTTTAATATTCTTAGCAGAAGTTATACTTTCATCCGCAGCTTCAGTAATACCTACTATTAATTTATCTACACCAACTTTATTATTATTTAGCAAACTCTGCAGCTCAGTAACCTTTTCGCCGGATTGGTAGGTTCTCTCATTCATTTTAGTTGCCGCTGCAGCTAACGTATCTGAAAGTGAAGAGGCCCTATCTGTAAGTTGTGCCTGTAAATCAGCGCCTTCTGCCACCTGCTGTATAGCTTGCATTATCTGAGAAGACACCGAATTTGCTTCCTCTACATTAGCTGAAAGTTCTTCAGCAGAGGCTGCAAGTACTTCTGAAGACTTTTGTGTATCTGTAGATATTTTTAGTTCCTCAGACATCTGTGAAAGCTCTGAAGAGGCAAAATTTAATTCTTCAAAAGCTCTATTCTGTTCCTCCATTGACTTATCCACTTCTTCAGCTGCACCAGATTGCTGCTCCGCTGCAGTTGCAATCTGTTCAGCAATCGTTAGAAATTCTGCTGCACCTTTACTAGAATCTATGGAACTTTGAAAAATTTCTTCTACACCTTGTTGTACTATAAGCATATCCTCTTCAATCTTAATTAAATCTTCTGTAATTTTTTTTGCTTTTTCCACCTCTTCATTAGCCGCATTACCAGAATTTTGTATGTCTACTACTACTACCTTAACATTCTTCTGTATTTCGTTAACTAATTCTGTGATATTTCGAGCAGATTTTTCTGATGTTTCCGCAAGATTTCTTACCTCATCTGCTACCACTGCAAAGCCTCTTCCATGCTCTCCAGCTCTGGCAGCTTCAATAGCAGCATTTAAAGCCAATAGATTTGTCTGATCTGCTATTCCCACTACAGCTTGGACAATTTCTCCAATCTCACTGGACTGTTTTTCTAGTTCTGCTATTAGTTTAACGGATTCAAGATTTGTATTTGCAGCTTCCTTTATTCCGTTTATTAGGTTCTCTATATCCGAAGAAGTACTTCTAACAAGTAGTTGAGACTCATCTACCCTCTTAAGAGATTCCTTAGATTTCTCTTCTGCTGCAACTGCATTTTTATCTATTTGATTAATGGCTGCCCTTGATTGCTCTGCTGCAGAAGAAGCTTGATTTGCTCCTGTAGCTACTTGTGTCATAGTAGCTCCAAGTTCTCTAGAAGCTGCACTGGCTTGTTCAATGCCTGATGCTAATTGCTCAGTAGCGGTAGAAATTTTCTCCGCTATTTGCTGCTGTTTAGCTAAAGTTCTAGCTTTCATTTTTTCCTGTGCCTGTTTTCTAGCTATCTCTCTCTTTCTATCAATATCTTCTGCTCCATATACTACATTAGCTTTAGAACTATGCACCTCTGATTTTAATGTGCTTCTTTTGCCTGTAGCCGGCTTTGCAAGTTTTTTATCCATTGAATAACCCTCCTAAGCATTTTATTTATTTTCATAAATCATTATCAACTAAATTGCATTGTTGTCATGACATCACTTTCATCACACTGCTACTAATAATATTATTATTAATTTATTATATTTTTAATAATATTATTATTAGTAATTATATTATTAATTTGTATATTTTTCAATATAAATTATTAAATTTCAACATATTTTTTATTTCATGCCATAAAGAATCGAATTTGTACAAGAAAAAACACTACGATTTTATCATCATAGTGTTTTTTTCTTGTTATCTAAAATTATTGACAGTCTTTCCAACTCTCCACAAAGTTTTTTGCATATTTCAGGTGTTTCCTTAAGATCCGAAGATATTGACAGTTTTTCCAACTCACAAACTAAATTATAACATTCTGTCGCTCTAAGCAACTGAAGACTTCCTTTCATTTTATGACAGTGCTTCTTTAGAAGTACTGCATCCTTGTTTTTTACGGCCTTCTCTATGTTACCCTGCTGAATTGGGTATTCTTCAAGAAAACATTGAAGCAATTCTTTTAGATCTTCCTTATCTCCACCAATGGTTCTTAAAAGTTGTGTAAAATCTACAATTGGTAACTCTTCTTTTTGTAGGTTATCTTTCACCACTTACCTCCTATGTATGTAAATTCCTTAAATATTCTATAGCTTCTGTTTCACTATCAAAGATCTTAATTATCTTATCTATTCTTGTTATCTCTAAAAGATTTTTAATATCTTCGCATAAACTGCTTATAACCAATTCTCCTTTTAAACGCATAAGTTCTTTATAAAATCTTAATATTTCCCCTAGTATGCTACTATTTATAAATTCAACATTTTTCAAATTCAAAACTACCTTTTTGTATTTTCCCTCAATACTTTTATTTATAATTATCTCAAAGTGCTCAGTACTATCTAAATAAAATTCCTTATCTAAACATATTATTTTAACATCGAAATCTTCTTCTATTTTCCACATATTAACTGTATTCTCCTTCCTCTTATAGCAGAGTTTGATTAGAACCTATAAAAACTTTAAGTTGATACCTATAGTTTTTGTATGTTATATTACTATTAATAATAGCATTGTTGTATATAATCATCAACAGATGAAATATCCTAGCAACTACCAAAATACATTCTAACCTGGAGGGCTTGAATATGAAAAAGGGTGAAAAATTACGATTATTAAGGGAAAATAAAAATCTTACTAGAGAAGCTTTAGGAAGCGAAATCGGTTACTCTCCACAGATGATATATAAAATTGAAGCTGGAGAAAAGGAACCTTCAATGAAATTTTTAAATTCAGTAATTAAATATTTTGAAGTTCCCGTTTCTTTCTTTATTGATGAGGTATTTGATGAGCTATTTAATGATATTAAAACAAAAGATTTAGAGGATATTATCATAAACAAAGCGGATTTGGAATACAAAGGCAAGATATTAAGTGCTAAAGAAAGGGAGTTCATTTTAGACTCCATAAATAAAGCTCTTGAATTATATTATAAACATATGAATGGCAATAAATGATTGTTATTCATATGTCTATAATTCAAGTATATATACATGCGCTTATTATGTTTCCCCTATCATTAAAAGTCAGCTCATTACAGTAATATTTCACAATTTTAAGTCCGCGTCCTCTATATTCATCACTTTCTTCAAAATTATAATTATAGCTTTTCCAATCAAAGCCTTTTCCTTCATCCTCAACTCTAAAGGTAATTTTATCTTTTGAAAAGTCAATATTAATACGAACTGATTTAGCAATACCATTTTTATTGCCATGTTCTACTGCGTTAGCAACCAACTCATATAAGCAAGTTGAAAATTTATTGGAAACGCTCTTGCTTTCATACTTAGCTTTTACTTCAACATGACAAATTTTTATTATACTTCCTATGGATTTAATATCAACTATTCCTTTTATTCTAATCTCATAATTTAATAGTTCTATGTCTAACCCCTTATTTAATACATTCATAATACAGGTACAGCCTTTCAATTATATTAGGACCTCAGCTAATATGTAGGATATGTCATCTATTATTTGACCCTTGGATTTTACCATACTTATAAAATCTTCCAATGAATCTTCAAATAATCCTTCCTTGAAAATATACTGCTTAAATCTCTCTATGCCATAGATGCACTCCCCATCTTTCCATTCATATATCCCATCAGTATAAAAGAGCAGCTTATCTCCAGATCTCATATAAAACTCTTTTGATGTATATTTTTCTTCTGTTAAACCATCTGTAATAAGACATTCTCCGTGGTCAAGACATTCGACACTCCCATCTCTCAGTAACAATGGCCTGCAATGTCCAGCATTAGAATATTTTATTCTTAAAGTATTCAGATCGATACTACAGATAGCCGCCGTAAGAAACTTATTCTCAAATAAGCTTTCTTCTATCACAATTTTTTTCAGTCGATTTAATATTTTTTCTGGTTCTAATAACTTATCCACCATTATAGAATGTTTAAGATGTGCTTTTATATAAGCAGACATCATAGCCGCAGCTATTCCATGACCACAGATATCTGCAATGAAGAGAATTAATTTATTATTTAATCGATAGATGTCATATAAATCTCCTCCTACTTTTTTTGCAGGAATATATTTTGCTGAAATGCTTAAATTGTCAATTTTAGGTATTTCTTTTGGAAATAACTTTTGTTGAAAAATCCTAGCTTCTTCTAGGCTTTTTTCCATTTCTTTTTGCAACTCGTATTTTTCTGTAAGAGCTTGAAGATTCTTTATCAGTTTTTTATCTATTTCATATCTATATAGTGCCATTTCTATTACAGTATGCAGTTCCCTCATTTCGAAAGGCTTAATTATATACCCAAAAGGTTCTGTTATCTTTGCTCTTTCTAAGGTTCCGATATCAGAATCAGAAGTAAGATATATAATGGGACTGTCAGACTCAAGTTTAATGATTCTAGCAGCATCTATCCCATCTATGTCGCCTTCTAGCATAATATCCATCAATATCAAATTAGGACAAAACTCCTTTGATTTAATAATAGCTTCAGTTCCCGAAACTGCAGTATCATAATTATGACATCCAATTTTTTTTAAGCTTATCTGTATATATTTAGATACCAGAAGATCATCCTCTACTATTAATATTTTTGCTTTCTTCATTTTGTTCCCCTTCTTTTTACTGTATATGTAAGTAATTATTAGAACATCGGTTTTTCGCTCTCTACTATTATCTTGAGTCTATTAAGAAATTCATTAATATTCTCATACTTTACATCTTCGCCAACTAATACGCCTTTTGAAAAAAAATCTAATGCCCCTAACCCTAATGCCTCTAAAGCGACACTTGTATTTTCTTCAGTATGATTACTAAGCATAACCACAGGAACAGAGCTGATTTTCATAATCTCTTTAAGTATATCTATTCCATTCATCCCTGGCATTTCTACATCCATAGTCACTATATCCGGTTTTAAGTTCTTTACTTTTTCAATGGCATCTTTGCCATTTCCTGCAGTTCCAATTGTAAAAAATTGAGGATTCCTTTCTATAATAAGACTAATACATTTTCTCATAAAGGAGGAATCATCCACAACTAAAACACCATATCTCTTCATATTTGATTTACTCCTTTCCTATAGTAAAAAATTGAGGCTTTACAAATAGTCTCAATTATAAAATCAATATTCATAAAGAAAGTTATAATTGACGGAACGCCTCCTAAATAGGCGAGTAACCACTTGCTAGCTTTATATTCCAATTATACATACCACTAATATTCTTGTCAAATAATAGAACATTTTGCTGCTATTTTTAAAAAGCTGTTTTGTAAGCTCAACTTCAAACAATACATATGTCGTTTTGCTACTTTTCGTAAATATGTGTACGAACTAAATTTTGATTGCCAACAGTTAAATCATTAGTATGACAATTATATACTAATCCACTCAAGTTCTTTTTCATAGCCTTCTTCTAAATATTTATTGTCTTATTCATTCTTAATACCTCTATAAAATAATTATATTTACAATTTTAAATCCGCCATCAATATTCCAGCTATTTCTCCAGAACTATCTTTTACTGGTACTGCCATAGCTATACAATAGTTATTTGTATCCACTGATATATATGGTTCTGATATGAATTCTTTGCCTAACACTGCTTCTTTAAAATAAGGTCTGTGTGAAAAGTTAACATAAACCTGCTGCTCTGAATAATCTAATGTAATTGCTTTCCTAAGTCCATCTTTTTGCATCAATGCTATTAACTCAAAATATGAATATTTCTTAATCTGTTCCTTTAGAATTCCAGTACACTTTGAATATTCCATAGTTGCAAGAGCTGGAATTTTTGAAATTTCTTTTAAAGTATTTATACCATTATTTATATATCTTTGTTTTTCATCATCTATTTTATAGTTCTTTATAAATGAAGATATGTATTTTTGTATTTCTTCATTCATACGAGTTAAATGTGATAACTTATCAAAGGTATTTTCTGTAATTACATGCTGCTCTTCAGAAGAAGCTGATAGTTCTGCTGTTGAAACGGATATATTTTTAAAGGTATTATATACATCCTGAACAATTTTATCAATTTCATTTGTTCTATCCACTTCTTTTTCTATTTCTTTATCTATATCCATGAACGCATTAAAGGTTTCTTGAGTTTGTGATTTTATCTTGTCCAAATTCTGCTTAGTAACTTTTGAAGACTGGACATATTCATTGGTAGCTTTAACTTCATTTTCTATGCTTGAAGATATATTATAAATTTCTTGTTTTATACTGTTTATGATATCTGCAATTTGCTTTGCCTGAACTGTAGAACTTTCCGCAAGTTTTCTTACTTCTTCTGCTACCACGGCAAACCCTTTCCCTGCTTCTCCAGCGCGAGCTGCTTCTATAGAAGCATTAAGTGCAAGAAGATTGGTATCAGCACTTATTTTGCTTACCTCATCTGCTATATTTTGAATTAAATAGGTTTTTTCCTCTAAGTTTTTTATCTTAATACTAGTATCCATATTGGAGCTTGCTCCTTGCTCTAATTTACGAATTAAAGTCTCAAAATCTTTATAGCTGCTGCTAACAGTTTCCATATTTGTATATTCCATAGCTTTAATAATTTCTGATTTTTCCGCTACATGTTTAGCCGAATTAGTTATTTCATAAGAATACTGCTTGGCTTTTTTTATTACCTCCATCTGTTCTTCCATATTTTTCGATATCCCATTGATGACCTTTAAATTTTCTTTGCTAGATACCTCTATATCTTCAGAATCTGATTTCAATTCCATGGTATAATTTATAGTTTTATCTGTCATTGTCATTATTTGAGCTATAAGCCCTCTAAATTTCATTATTAAATTATTTAAATTAGAATTTAAACTGCTATCTGACGAATCATTATCCAATGTTTTAGTAAGATCTCCTTGAGATATACTATATATTAGGCTGTCAATTTCCTCTAAATCCTTCCTTGACCAAAATTCGAATATATTTTTCATAACTTAATTCCTCCTATGTATATTGCTTCTACGTTTATATTATCGGATTTTAAGTTCTATTTCTATAGTTTCTAATCATAAAATGCAAAATATAGCTTTAAACTCTAAAATAAAGAAAGTCGTGATAACTAAATCATCACAACCTCTCATTTATTTTCTACCATTTATTGTATAACCTTTAGATAGCTTATTTCTTTTTTCTCTACATATATTTTTTTGCAGTATTCAACTGTTTGCTGTGCAGTTTTACATATTACATCAGCTTTTACATACTTGCAGGTATCTTCATCTAATGGGCCTCCCCCAATTACTATCTTAGTTTCATTTCTAAGACCTGAAGCTTCAATATCCTCTATACATTTTTTTACGTTATCAAAACAATTCGTTAAGAGACAAGATATTGCCACTGCCTTAGGTTTATAATTTCTAATTGCTTCAATAAACTTTTCAGGTGGTACATCAACTCCTAGATCAATAACTTCAAAATCGTTACCGCTCATCACAGTACTAACAATATTTTTCCCTATATCATGTATATCTCCATAAATAGTTCCTATAACAAAAATTCCATATTTGGATGTACCAGTTGGAATTGCTGTTCCAAGTATTTCTGAAGCTTCTTTAAATATTTCTCCTGATATAATAAGTTCAGACATAAAGTATATTTTTTCTTCAAATCTTTTTCCTACGATCTCAATACCTTTTTGTAGGTAGGAAATAATATCCATTGCTGGTACATTATTATTCATAAGATTCTTTACTTCTTCAATAACTAAATCTTCATTGAGATCAGCCATTGCTTCTATAAGTATCTTGCTCATAGGTTATCCTCCTTATAATTTTATCTTATGTATATAAATTAACACAAAAAGGCATATAAAACACCCTACACAATGCTCAAATTTAAATTAAAAAGTACACATTATGTTAGGACGAGTTATTTTCATATTAAATTTTATTAGATACTTATTAAAATTTTAGCTATTATTCCAAATTTACCTCTTTAATTATACTCATAAATAAGCTATTATTTTATATAAGGGGTGTTTATATGGAGATAAATTTAAGTAACTTATTGGATAAAATAAATCATTATAATACTGAATTATATATTTCACAAAAGGACAATGTACCTATTAAAGGAATTAAACTTCTCGAAAAAAATCAATCTTGTTTCGAATCTGATTATTTGTATGTAGGAAAAAATCTTAATCTCCCAAGAATATTGCCTGAAGGAATTCTAATTAATATATTATGTGTTACAAGCAGTGCTTTACCCTCCAAATATAAGAAAAATCCTACGTTAAATCTAATAATATTGAATACAAACACAGATATAGTTACAGTTTTCAATGAACTCCAAGAAATCATAATAAATCATCAGGAATTTGTCATGAATTCAGCCAAACTACTGAGTTCCCTGGTAAGCGGAAAAGGCATTGAGCATATAGTAGATACCGGATGTGAACTTCTTGGAAATCCCCTCTGCATCCTTGACTTAAGCTTTAAACTTATTGCTGCATCAAAAAATATTAAGGTGGATGATCCAATATGGATTGAACTATTAACTAAGGGGTATTGTTCTTATGAGTTCGTTTCTATGTCGAGTGCCAAAAAATTCATTGAAGTAGTTCATAAAAGCAATTCTCCTATTTTTATGAGTAAGGATAAGTTTAGAATTCCTCGTATAATATCTAATATTAAAATTGATAACAAGATAGTTGGATATCTCACAGCCTTAGAATGCGAAAGACCTTTTACTAGAAACGATATTGATTTAATTTTTCTATTATGCAAGGTATTTTCTTCTGAAATGGAAAAAAGCAAGTTTGTTCAAAATAATAAAGGCTTAAGCTATGAACATTTTCTTGTAAATTTACTGCAAGGAGAAAAAATGGACAATAAAACTATTGAGGAAAGACTAAAGTTTCTTGACTTGCACTTTAAAAATAATTTATATGTTCTTGTAGTAAGTGTACCTAAAAACAGCTTTGTAAATATTTCACTTAATCGATTACGAGACACAATTGAATACATTCTTGTAGATAGTAAATCCATAATATACAATGATTATATCGTTGTACTTATAAGTCGTAATAATAAAATATCTTACCATGAAAGTAGTTTGGTAAAGTTAAGAGCTTTTTTAAAGAAAAACAATATTTACGGTGGGCTTAGTCGTTGTTTTCACAACCTATCGGATATAAAATTCTACTATGATCAATCAGTAAAAGCAATTGAACTCGGAGCACGGTCAAAAATAAATAAATTTCTTTTCTGCTATGAAGATGCAGCAGTACAGCACCTTTTGGAAATTTGCTCCTCTGAAAGTGATTTAAAGAACTTTTGTCATGCTTCAATATTTACTCTTATGGAATACGATTCCATGAATAATACTAACTACACCGAATCTCTTTATATCTATCTAATGAATGAGAAAAGCCAGCTAGAAACAGCTGATATGTTAAATGTCTGCCGAAGCACTTTAGCTCATCGGATAGAAAAAATCCAAAAAATTATGGATATTGATCTGAGTGATGCTATTATTACATTCCGTCTTATTTTAAGTTTTATAATACTAGAATATGTTGATGATTCTAAGTTAATCGATAAGATTCTTCTAAACAAAAAATTAAATTCTAATGGAGATGTCAGCAATGAATAGCTAAAAGGCTTGCAGTTTTAAAATTCAATTAGCGTTATAGGGTTGCACGGCCGACACTTAACTTACACTCCGGCATATGTTTCCAAGCTTCAGCACGATAAAAACTTTTTGTCAATCTAAAGCTCAGTATTTTGAAAATCTAAGAATCTTTGATAAACTCGTACCTCAAACATATCAAAGACTCTAAGATTTTCTAAAATACTGAGCTAAGGTTGAC